>JAAAPG010000027.1 GCA_009908405.1 Alphaproteobacteria bacterium
CGCAAAGGCCCGTCCGGCATTCCCAGAGGCCCCGAGGATCAAAACGGTGCGGTGCATGCGGCTTTCCTTTCCAATATGACCCGGCCTTGATCGCATGCACACATCCGCATGGGGATTGCGGAAATTTGCAGTATCGCTATTCATTTATGTATGGAAACGTCGCGTCTGGACTGGTCGCATCTGCAAAGCTTCCTGCGCGTGGCGCAGGCAGGGTCGCTCTCGGCCGCCGCGCGCGCGAGCGGGCAAAGCCAGCCAACGCTGGGTCGGCATATTCGCGCCTTGGAAACCACGCTGGGGCAGCCGTTGTTTTCGCGCCAACCGGATGGCCAGAAGCTGACCGCGGTCGGGGCGGCGTTGCTGGACGACGCGCGCGCCATGCAAGACGCTGCCGCCCGCATGGCGATGACCGCCGCCGGGGCCAGCGCGCGGCTGGAAGGGACCGTGCGCATCACCGCCGCGCGCGTGGTGGCGCATTGGCATCTGCCCCCGATCCTCGCCCGGCTGCGCACCGAAGAGCCGGGCATCCAGATCGACCTTGTCGCTTCTGACACCGCCGAAAACCTGCTGTTCGGAGAGGCCGATATCGCCTTGCGCATGTTCCGCCCGGACCGGGGCGATCTGATGGCGCAAAAACTGGCTGACCTGCCCTTGGGCCTGTACGCCGCGCGCGACTACCTTGACCGCGTGGGCCGCCCCAAGACGCTGGCCGCGCTGAAAATGCTGGATTTCGTGGGGTTTGATCGCTCGGACGTGATCCTGCGGCTGGTGGCGCAAAACGGGCTGGAGGTGACGCGCGATTTCTTCGCCACGCGCTGCGACGACCAGATCGTGAACTGGGCGCTTGTCTGCGCAGGCGCGGGGGTGGGCGGGTTTCAGACCCCGATTGGCGATGCCGATCCACGGGTGGAGCGCCTTGCGCCTTTCATCAAATTGCCCGCCCTGCCCCTCTGGCTGGTGGTGCCGCGCGCCTTGCGCCATGTGCCGCGCGTTGCGCGGGTGCGCGATGCGCTGGCAGACGGGATCGCGGCGATTGGCCGGGCCTAGCCGGGGCTGTCGCCATCCGGCACCGAAAGCCCGCCCTGCCCGCCTTGTGCCATGCCGACCAGTTTGGCGCCCGGCGCCGTGCGGTCCGGATCATCCGCGTCGCGCGCCAGCGCCGCCCAAGCATCGAGATCAATGGTAAGGGCGTGGGTATAGCCGCGTCCCATCTGTTCGGGGCTTTCGGACCGCCCGCCATGGAAGCCGTGCTGACAGCCCCGTGTAAATGGCCGCGATATCGGTGTCCGACACGTCCGGCTTGAACCGGGTCAGGACGAAGTGGCGGATCACGGGGCCAGCATCCATCGCCCATCGGGCTGGAAGGCGTGAAAGGCGAACGCGAAGGGAATGTCATGCACCACGGGGCGACCCTGCGCGTCCGTCACGCGGACATTGCCCACCTCGCGCCCCGCGCCGATCTCGCGCGCATCGAGCGCAGAGGCCTGACCCGCCGCCCATGTCAGCACCACGCCGCCCTCGCGCAATTCGCCCGCCGCGCGCAACCGCTCCAGCGGCCAGGCGCGGTTGCCAACGCGGACCACGCGCGCCAGCGGGTGAATGCCATGCGGCGGATCCTCGCCGCGATACAGGAACGGACGTTCGGAACTGTCATAGGCCGCATAGGGGTTCGCGCCGTAACGGCGCGGCGCGGTCGGCTCGTCCATGACCAGCCCCTCCGGGTGTTCGGCGCGAAAGGCGTCCCAGCTTTCCATCCAGGCCGGAAGCTGTGTCAGTTGCGTGCCGGTCATATCGCCCACGATGGCGGTGGCGGTCGCCTGCTGCCACCAGCTTTCGGTCTGGCGGTCATACATGATCATGTCGGAATGGCGCAGCTTGCCGGACACGCCGAAGCTGTGCGGGACACCGTCGAGGGTCGCGTCGAACACCATGCCGGTGTTGCACAAGGGGCAGAATGTAACGGCGATGGGCCGTCCCGCGACCACGTCATTCACGATCTCGTGCCACATCAGGTAGCGCACCGGGTAAGCGCGGGCGGGCGCGCCGTCGGGGGCATAGGTCAGCACCGGTTCGCGCGGGGACAGGCGGGATTCATCCGACGCGGCAATGAAGCGCGGGGCGTCGATGGCGGGTATCCCGTCCTTGGGCGGCCCGCCCGACATGATTTCATCGAAATCAACGCTGGAGCGGCTGAAATCGGTGCTGGGCCACTCGCCCTGCCAGCGGGCGGGGTCGGCCATGGCGAGGTTAATCGTGGCGGGGGCGGTCAGTGCCAGCGTGGCAAGAACAAGGGTCAGGCGGCGTAGGGGCGTCATGGTGGCGGCTCCGGTTGCGGTCTGGTCCCTATTTATACGCCCGAATGCGCGCGCGTGTTACGTCACGCGTCAGAAATCTATCGCGATGCCCTTCTTTTCCCAATCCCCGAAACGGATCGGTTCCGGCCCTTTGCGCCCGCCCAACTCGCGCGGCATCTCGATGGCGGCTTCGGCGGCGCGGCGCGCATCGGCTTCGGCCAGCGCGCGTTGGGCAGCTTCGGGCAGCTTGGCGCGGCGCGCGGCCTCGTCCTCGATCTGGGGTTCGGGGGTCGGTTCTGGCTGGTCGGTCATGGTGGCCCTGCTTGTCATGGCGTCTTGCCTGATATACCGCAGCGGCACAAAAGGACAAGAAACCATGCCCGACGCCCAGCCCTCGAACGCAGCGTCCTCGCACGCCCCGCGCGCCGCCGCCCATGCGCTCGTGATGGCGGTCGTGACCGAAGGACGCAGCCTGGCAGAGGTGCAGCCACGCCCCTACACCGCGCTGCCGCCAGAGGGGCAGGCCCGCGCGATGCGGCTGGCGGTGGCCGGGTTTCGCCACCATGGCCGCGCCGATCACCTGTTGCGCGCCGCCCTGCGCAAGACCCCGCCAGAGATCGTGCATTGGGCGTTGCGGCTGGCTGTGGTCGAAATGGGCGCGCTGGACGCACCCGCGCATGGCGTCATCAACGACAGTGTCGGACTGCTGAAGCGGGTCGCGCCGAAATTCGCAGGGCTGGGCAATGCCGTGCTGCGCCGCGTCGCCGAGGGCCTGCCGGATGCCTGGGCCGCCGCCCCCGCGCCGCGCCTGCCCGGCTGGCTGCGCGGCGGGTTGCAGAACGCCTATGGCACCCCCGCGACCATGGCCATCGAAGCGGCGCAGGAAATCGCGCCGCCGCTCGACCTGAGCCTGCGCGCCCCCTGCCCCGATGGATTGGCCGGCGAAACCCTGCCCACCGGCACGCTGCGTTTGCCCGCAGGCCAACAGGTCAGCGCGTTGCCGGGGTATCAGGACGGCGCGTTCTGGGTGCAGGACGCGGCCAGCGCGTTGCCCGCGCGCTGGCTGGCAGGCCACAAACGCGTGCTGGACCTGTGCGCCGCGCCCGGCGGCAAGACCATGCAACTGGCCGCGCAGGGCGCAGAGGTGACGGCGCTGGATGTGTCCGATATGCGACTGGGGCGGTTGCGCGCGAACTTGGCCCGGACCGGGCTGGACGCGCAGGTCATCTGCGCCGATGCGCTGACATGGACGCCCGATCAGCCTTTCGACGCTGTGTTGCTGGACGCGCCCTGTTCGGCCACTGGCACGATCCGCCGCCACCCGGAATTGCCCCTGTTGAAAACCAGGGACGCGCTGCGCGACTTGCGCGACCTGCAAGCGCGGCTGCTGGACCGGGTGCTCGACCCGGCAAGCGGGCTGGTCAAACCGGGGGGCGAGGTGGTCTATTGCACCTGCTCGCTGCTCCCGTCCGAGGGCGAAGAGCAGGTCGCGCGCGCCTTGCAGCGCCATCCCGGCACGCGTCTGGTGCAGCGCCCCTTCGCGGGCGTGCCGCCCGACTGGCAAAGCGCCGATGGCCCAATACGAACGCGACCGGATTACTGGCCGCAGCTTGGCGGGTTGGACGGGTTCTACATGGCGCTACTGGCCATATCGGCATGACCCAAGACCCGCCATTCCCGGTGACAGCGCGTTGCGGGGGTTGTATGCTGCATTACAGGGGCAACAGGCACGCCCGCGCAACGAAAAAGGGCATGGCACCGTGAGCAGGCCAGCGTCATCAGGCACCGAGCGCGTCAGCGCCATGGACAGGCTGGCCGCGCGCTGGCAAGCCCGCGTGCGCGCGCCCGTCGCGATCATTTCGCAACCGGAACCGCGCAGCCTTGGCCTGTTTGCGCGGGGCCAGCAAATGTTGGCGGGAAATTTCCTTGTCGCGGGAGAATTGCTCAACGCCAGCGGGACCGTCCCCTTCGAGGCCACGACGCCGGACGCGGTCGATGAGGTGCACGGCTTTGCCTGGCTTGACCACCTGGCCGCTGTTGGCGACCGGCCCGCGCGCGACCTGGCGCAGGCAGGCTTGCGCGACTGGTCGGACCGTTTCGGGCGCGGGCATGGTCCGGGCTGGGCGCCGGGGCTGACCGGGCGCCGCCTGATCCGGCTGATCAGCCACGCCGTGTTCCTGATGCAGGGCGCGGAGGGCGCGCAACAAACCGCTTTTCTGCGGATGCTGGCGCATCACGCCGGGGTGTTGAACCGCCGTGCGGCCCATGCAGCTCCCGGCCTGCCCCGGATCGAAGCACGCACCGGACTGCTCTATGCCGCGCTCTCGCTGGAAGGGTGGCAGGATCGCGCGCCCGGCATTGCCGCCGCGCTGACGCGCGATTGTGCCGGGCAAATCGCGGCGGATGGCGGGCTTGACACGCGCAACCCCGAAGAATTGTTGTCCGTGTTCGAATGCCTTGGATGGGTCTGGCAGCTGATGGCTGAAAATCACCAGTCGATTCCCGACGCGCTTGATGATGTGATGGGCCGAATGGCCAACGCATTGCGCTGCCTGCGCCATGCCGATGGCGGTCTGATGCGGTGCCATGGCGGCGGGCGCGGGCGCGAAGGCGCGCTGGCCGCCGCGCTGGCCGCGCAGGATGCGCTGTCGGGCCTGCCGCCTGCGGCCCCGCCGGAACACGCCATGGGCTATGTCCGGCTGGCGGCCGGCCGCACCAGCACGATCATCGATGCCGCCGGGCCGCCCATGGGGGCGGCGCCCGGCTGCGCCCATGCCGCGACGCTGGCCTTCGAGTTGACCTCGAACCGTCGCCCGGTAATCGTGTCCTGTGGTGACGGGCGCGGGTTCGGCCCGGAATGGCATCGCGCCAGCCGCGCCACCGCCAGTCATTCCACGCTGGCGCTGGACGGCTACTCGTCGTCGCGTTTCGGCATTCCCGGCGGGCGACGGTTGGAGCTGACGGACGGGCCGCGCCATGTCGGGCTGGAATTTCGCCACACGCCTTATGCACGCGCCGTGGCGCTCAGCCATGACGGTTATGGCGAAAGCCACGGGCTGGAACATCTGCGCTACCTTGACCTGTCCAAGGATGGGCGCGTGCTGTCGGGAGAGGATATGCTGATCGCGACGGGCCGCGCGGCGCAAAAACGCTTCGACGAGGTGCGCGCGCGGCTTGGCGGAACCATTCCCTATGCCCTGCGCTTTCACCTGCACCCAGAGGTGGAGGCGTCCTTGGACATGAACGGGACAGCCGTCTCGCTGACCCTGCGCTCGGGCGAGATATGGGTGATGCGTGCCGAGGGCGCGACACTGGCGTTGGCCCCGTCGGTCTACCTGGAAAAGGGCCGCGTCAAGCCGCGCGCCAGCCAACAGATCGTGTTGTCCTTGGCCGCAACAAGCTATACCAGCCAGACCAACTGGACATTGGCCAAGGCGCATGACACGCCGACCGCCTTGCGCGATCACGCGCAGGACGACATCCTGGCCGTGCCCGACCTGTGACGTTGCATAAGGACTGCCCCGATGACCGACCTCGTCCCCCTCAAGCGCGCGCTGATCTCTGTCTCTGACAAGACCGGGCTGATCGACCTTGCGAAAGCCCTTGCCGCGCGCAAGGTGGAACTGGTCTCGACCGGGGGCACCGCGCGCGCGTTGCGCGAAGCCGGGCTTGCGGTGCAGGATGTGTCGGACCTGACGGGGTTCCCGGAAATGATGGATGGTCGCGTGAAAACCCTGCACCCGATGGTGCATGGCGGGCTGCTGGCGTTGCGCGACAATGAAGAACATCTGGGGTCCATGACCGCGCACGGGATCAAGGCGATCGACCTGCTGGTCGTCAACCTGTACCCGTTCGAGGACACCGTCGCGCGCGGCGCCGAGTATGCCGAGGCGGTCGAGAATATCGACATTGGCGGCCCGGCGATGATTCGCGCCGCCGCCAAGAACCATGGCTTTGTCAGCGTCGTGACCGACCCCGAGGATTACATCCCCCTGCTGTCGGAACTGGACGCGCATGACGGCCGCACGCGCCTGCCCTTTCGCCAGACGCTGGCGCAGCGCGCCTATGCGCGCACGGCGGCCTATGACGCGGCGGTGTCCACATGGATGGCGGGCGCGATTGATGACCCGGCCCCGCGCCGCCGCGCCTTTGCCGGGACGCTGGCGCAAACCCTGCGCTATGGCGAGAACCCGCATCAATCGGCGGCCTTCTACCGCGATGGCAGCGACCGCCCCGGCGTGGCCAGCGCCAAGCAGCTTCAGGGCAAGGAGTTGAGCTACAACAACATCAACGACACCGACGCCGCGTTCGAGCTGGTGTCGGAATTCCTGCCCGCCGACGGGCCGGCCTGCGCCATCATCAAACACGCCAACCCCTGCGGCGTCGCGCGCGGGGCCACGCTGGCAGAGGCGTATGGCCGCGCATATGACTGCGACCGCACCTCTGCCTTTGGCGGCATCATCGCGCTGAACACGCGGCTGGACCTGGACACGGCGAAAGCGATCACCGGTATTTTCACGGAAGTGGTCATCGCGCCCGGCGCCGATGACGACGCGATTGCCCATTTCGCCACCAAGAAGAACCTGCGCCTGCTGACCACCAAGGGGCTGGCCAATCCCGCTGCCGCCGGGCTGGCGGTCAAGCAGGTCTCGGGCGGGTTCCTGGTGCAGGACCGCGACAATGGCATGATCGGGCTGGGCGACCTGCGCGTGGTCACCAAGCGCGCGCCGTCGGACGCGGAACTCGCCGATATGCTGTTTGCGTGGAAGGTCGCCAAGCATGTGAAATCGAACGCGATCATTTACGTCAAGGACCAGGCCACCGTCGGCGTCGGCGCGGGGCAGATGAGCCGGGTCGATTCGACCCGCATCGCCGCGCGCAAATCGCAGGACATGGCCGAAGTGGCCGGGCTGGATGCCCCCCTGACGCACGGCTCTGTCGTGGCGTCCGACGCGTTCTTCCCCTTTGCCGACGGCCTGCTGACGGCGGCAGAGGCGGGCGCGACCGCGCTGATCCAGCCGGGCGGCTCCATGCGCGATGACGAGGTGATCGCGGCGGCGGATGACGCGGGGCTGGCCATGGTCTTTACCGGGCAGCGGCATTTCCGGCACTAAAGGGGGCGCGATGAAAACCATGATCGGCACCGGCGCGACCATCCTGGTCGCCGACCAGGCCACCAAATGGTATGTGCTTGGCCCATTGGCGCTGGACCAGCGCCTGTTCGTGCCGGTGCTGGACCCCTATGTGAATTTCGTCATGGCGTGGAACACCGGCATCAATTTCGGGCTGTTCGGGTCCGACAATGACTGGATGCGCTGGGTGCTCATCGCCGTGGCGCTTGGCATCTGCGCCGTCGTGCTGGTCTGGCTGAAACGCGAGGGCGCGCCGCGCGGGATGCAATTCGCCACCGGCCTGCTGGTGGGCGGGGCCATCGGCAACGTGATCGACCGCATCCGCTTCGGCGCGGTGGCGGATTTCCTGAACATGTCCTGTTGCGGGTTCACCAACCCATATGCGTTCAACGTGGCCGATATTTCGATATTCGCAGGGGCCGCTACCCTGATTTTGCTGTCCGGACGAGAGAGCGGTGCAAAGCAAAAATAGCACCATGCAGGGGCGTGACGCGGGCTACACTTTGCGCTAGAGATACAACACGAAAGGCGTGTAGGGGATGAAAATGGCACTCCGGCAAGGGATCTTTGCGATTGCGGGCTGCGCGGTTCTGGCGCTTGGGGCCTGTTCGGATTCGGATCAACCGATGTTGATGCACGCCGCCTCGCAGGAACGCGAACCCGACGAATTCGGCATCCTGCCCACCAAACCGCTGGAAATGCCCGACAGTCTGACCGAATTGCCCGCCCCCAAACCCGGCGGAACAAACAGGGTGGACCCGCAGCCGCGCGCCGATGTGGCCCGCGCTCTTGGCGGCAACCCTGCGCGGGCCGTGGCAGGCGGTGGTATCGATGGCGGGATCGCCAATTACGCCGGGCGCTTCGGACGCAATGACAACATCCGCGATCAGCTTGCCGCCGAAGACCTGCAATTCCGGCGCGATAATAACGGTCGCCTTCTGGAACGGCTGTTCGCGGTGAATGTCTACCACAATGCCTACCAGGCCATGTGGCTGGATAAATACGCTGAACTGGAGCGCTGGCGCCGCGCGGGCGCGCAAACACCCAGCGCCCCGCCGGAAGGGCAGCAGGCCGAATAATCGACACTCACTTTCGCGTATCGGGGCTTGAATACGGATCAATTCGCCGTAGCTTTGGCGGAATCGCGAAAGGAGGCTCCATGCGCTGTATCCTGGCAGCTCTGACCCTGACATTTGTGGCGTCGCAGACCCAAGCCTCGTCGGTTTCGTATGATACGCTCGACAACGGGATGGAGGTCGTCGTGATCGAGGACCGCCGCGCCCCGGTCGTGGTGCACATGGTCTGGTACCGGGTCGGCGCGGCGGATGAGCCAGTGATGAAATCGGGCATCGCGCATTTCCTGGAACACCTGATGTTCAAAGGCACCGATGAGCTGGACCCCGGCGAATTCTCTGCCGTGGTCGAAGCGAATGGCGGGCGAGATAATGCTTTTACATCATGGGATTACACTGGTTATTTCCAGCGTGTCGCTTCTGACCGGCTGGGCCTGATGATGCAGATGGAAGCGGATCGCATGACCGACCTGACACTGTCCGAGGCGGAATGGCGGCCAGAGCGTGATGTCATTCTGAACGAGCGCGGGCAGGTTGTCGAAAGCCGGCCCGGACGCGTGTTCAATGAAGCGATGCTGGCCGCGCTTTACAAGGCGCATCCCTACGGCACCCCGATCATCGGCTGGCGGCATGAAATGGAGACGCTGAACGGGGATGATGCCAAGGCATTTTACGGCCGGCATTACGCGCCCAATAACGCGATCCTCGTGGTCGCGGGCGATGTCAGCGCCGCGGAGGCGACGGAGCTTGCGCGCGCGCATTACGGTGCGATCCCGGCCAATCCGGCGGTCACCGAACGCGTCCGGCCCATGGAACCGCCACACACAGCCGAGCGCCGCCTGACGCTGGAAGACGCGCGCGTGGGCACGCCCTATGTCAGCCGCATGTATCTGGCCCCCACGCGGCATGACACGGAACAGGCCGCGGCGCTGCAAATGCTGGCGGCTTTGCTGGGAGGAAGCGCGACGACCTCTGTTCTGGAACGAAAGTTGAATTTTGAACAGGGCGTGGCGCTGTCGGCATGGGCCAATTACAGCGGTATGGCGCGCGATTATGGCATGTTCAACATCGGCATAGCGCCGGTTGATGGTGTCTCACTGGACGATGCGGAAGCTGCTCTGGACTCAGCGATTGTTGAATTTCTGCAAGAGGGTGTGGACCAGGACCAGTTCGCGCGGGTGCGCCACCAGATCCGCGCCTCCGAAATCTACGCCCTCGACAACGTGCAAGGCCGCGCGCGACAGTTTGGTGTCGGGCTCTCCATCGGGCTGAGCGTCGACGAAGTCGAAAGCTGGATCGACGCGCTCGATGCCGTCACCCCCGAGCAGGTCATCGACGCCGCCGAGCTGTTGCTGGACAAACGGAATTCTGTCACCGGCTACCTGACCCGCCCGGAAACGGAGACCCTGAATTGATGCGCCTCGTAATCGCCCTGGTCTTGTTGGTCGCCTCCCCGCTGCGGGCGGAGGTTGAAATCACCCCTGTCACAAGCCCCGGCGGGCTGGACGCTTGGCTTGTCGAAGAACATGCGATCCCGTTCGTCGCAGTGGACCTCGTATTCGAAGGCGGCGCCGCGCTGGACCCCGACGATGCACTCGGCGCCACCGCGCTGATGGCCGCGCTGCTGGATGAAGGCGCGGGCGCGCTGGACGCACAGGGTTTCGCGATCCGGTCAGAAGAACTGGCCGCACGGATCAGTTTTGACGCCGGGCGCGACACGGTCAGCGTGTCGGCCCAGTTTCTGACCGAAACCGCGCCAGAGGCGATCGCGCTGTTGAACACCGCGTTGACCCGACCACGCTTTGACGCCGATGCGGTGGAACGGGTGCGTGGTCAGATGGTCGCCAGCCTGCGCCGCGACGCGCTGGACCCCAACCGCATGGCGAGCCGCGCCTTTGCCGAAAACGCCTATCCCGGCCACCCCTATGCGCGGCCGTCTGACGGCACGCCCGACAGCGTTGCTGCGCTGACCCGCGACGACCTGGTCCGCGCTCATACCGGGGCCATCGCGCGCGACCGGGTGCATATCGGCGTCGCCGGTGATATCGACGCGGCCACGCTTGCCCCCCTGCTGGATGCGTTGTTCAAGGGCGTGCCCGAAACCGGTGCCCCCTTGCCCCCGCACGCCACCTTTGCCGCAGAGCCGGGACTTACGCAGGTGCCTTTTGACGGGCCACAATCCGTCATCGCTTTCGGCCATCGCGGCATTGCACGCGATGATCCGGATTTCCTGACCGCCTTTGTCGTCAATGAAATCATCGGCGGCGGGCGGTTCGGCACCCGTCTGATGACCGAATTGCGCGAAAAGCGCGGGCTGACCTATGGCGTAGGGGCGTTTCTGGCCTCTGGTTTTCTGGGTGAAAGTTACCAAGGGCGGCTCTCTGCCAGCAATTCCGATGTTGGCACGGTGATGGATCTGATCCGCGCCGAATGGGCAAAGCTGGCGCGCGATGGCGTGACCGCGGAGGAGTTGGAGCGCATTCAGACCTACCTGACCGGGGCCTATCCGCTGCGGTTCGACGGCAACGGCGCGATTGCGGGCATGATGGCATCGATGCAGTTCCAGGGTTTCGGCATAGATTATGTCAACACCCGCAACGACATGGTTGCAGGCGTGACCTTGGACGATGCCAATGCCATGGCCAAGCGGCTCTATCAGCCCGACGCGTTGCATTTTGTCGTGGTTGGCCAACCCGAAGGCATAAACTAGGCTTGGCACGCTTTCGGCCCACATGCTATATCCTGTGGCATGAACAGGCCCGACCGCAATATAAGACCAGAAATCCGGCAACTCGATGCGGCCGCGGCCAATCGTATCGCGGCGGGCGAGGTGGTGGAGCGCCCCGCTTCCGCGGTCAAGGAATTGGTGGAAAACGCGCTCGACGCCGGGGCGACACGAATCGAGGTGGCCTATGCCGAGGGCGGCAAAACCCTGATCCGGGTGCGCGACGATGGCTGCGGCATGGCAGGGGATGACCTGCCACTTGCACTTTCGCGACATGCGACCAGCAAAATCGACGGGTCTGACCTGCTGAACATTCACTCTTTCGGCTTTCGGGGCGAAGCCCTGCCCTCGCTTGGCGCGGTAGGCCGATTGCGGATCGTCAGCCGCATGGCCGGGGCCGAAGGGGCCGCGATCACGGTTGATGGCGGTCGCATGGGTGCGCCACGCCCCGAAGCCGCGCAATACGGCACGGTTGTCGAATTGCGCGACCTGTTTCACGCGACGCCCGCGCGCTTGAAATTCATGCGCTCGGACCGTGCCGAATCGCAGGCGGTTGCCGACACGGTCAAACGGCTGGCCATGGCGGAACCTTATGTCAGCTTCACCCTGACCGATATCTCCCAAGGCGCACAGCGCGAGATCCTGCGCCTGGATGCCGCCCAAGGCGCATTGTTCGATGCGTGGGAGGACCGTCTGGCCGCGATCCTTGGCCGCGATTTTACCGAAAACGCCTTGCGGATAGATGCCGAGCGCGAAGGCCTGCGCCTGTCGGGCTTTGCCGGTCTGCCCACCTATTCGCGCGGGGCGGCGGTGGCGCAATTCCTGTTCGTCAATGGCCGCCCGGTGCGCGACAAGATGCTGCTGGGCGCCTTGCGCGCGGCCTACATGGATGTGCTGTCGCGCGACCGCCACCCGGTCGCGGCGCTGTTCATCACATGCGACCCGGAACGTGTGGATGTGAATGTGCACCCGGCGAAATCCGAAGTGCGGTTTCGCGATCCGGGGCTGGCGCGCGGGTTGGTGGTCAGCGGGGTGCGCCATGCGCTTGCGGGTGCTGGCCACCGCGCCACAAGCACCAACACGGGCGCGATGCTGGGCGCGTTCCAGCCGGGCACTGCCCGCCCCTACCAGATGGACCGCCCATCAGGGGCCGCCCGCGCGACCGCCTACAAGTTGCAAGCGCCGCAAGGGATGGCCGAAAGCGCCGGGTTCTGGGAGGCCGGGACAACCCTTGCCGCGCGGGCAGAGGCCGCGGAAGACCCTGCACCAGACGCCCCCGGAAACGACGCGCCGTTGGGGGCCGCCCGCGCGCAGGTGCATGAAAATTACATCATCGCCCAGACCGCGCAGGGCATGGTCATCGTCGACCAGCACGCCGCGCATGAACGGTTGGTGTATGAAAAGCTGAAACGGTTGCGCGCGGAAAACGGCGTGCCCTCGCAGGCGCTGTTGCTGCCGGAGATCGTGGAGCTTTCCTCCAGCGACGCAAGCGCGCTGTTGGAGATTGCGCCGCATCTGGCCGCGCTTGGGCTGGTGGTCGACCCCTTTGGCGGCAGCGCCGTGGTGGTGCGCGAAACGCCCGCCATTCTGGGCACGCTCAATGCGAGCGCGTTGGTCCGCGATATTCTGGATGAATTGGCGGATCAGGGGGCCTCGACCAACCTGGAAGCGCGGATCGACGCGGTGTTGTCGCGCATGGCCTGTCACGGGTCGGTGCGCTCGGGCCGCCAGATGCGCCCCGACGAGATGAACGCGCTTTTGCGCGACATGGAAGCGACGCCGCATTCGGGCCAGTGCAACCACGGGCGGCCCACCTATGTGGAACTGTCGCTGGCCGATATAGAAAAGCTGTTCGGGCGGCGTTGAAGCAATCTCAGAAAAAGTTGACAGACTCTTTCGGTTCGAGATTGCGTCAGGATTCATTCGCGCTTGCCGTCGAACTGCGCGAGCGTCACCCCGGCATTTTCCAGCGTTTCCCGCAGCTTGCGCGCGGTTGCCACCGCCGATGGCCCATCACCATGCAGGCAGATCGTGTCGATCCGCGCGGGCAGATGCGTGCCTTGGGCGGTGATGATCGCGCCCGCCTGCACCATGGCCAAGATACGCGCGGCCATGTCATCCGGGTCATGCAGCACCGCGCCGGGTTGGCGGCGGTCCATCAGCAGGCCGTCCTCTGTATAGGCGCGGTCGGCGAAGATTTCGCAAGCCATGCGCGCGTTCAGGCGGCGCGCGGCGCGGTCTTGGGCGGTGCCGGAAATGACCATCAGGATAATCTCCGGGTCCACCGCCAACGCGCCCTCATAGCAAGCGCGGGCCAAGCCCTCATCCTCGGCCGACATATTGGCGAGCGCCCCGTGCAGCTTCAGATGCCGTACCTGCCCGCCTGCCGCCCGCGCCATGGCCTGCGCGGCCCCCAGTTGATACATGGTCAGGTTGCGCGCGGCGTCGTGCGAGATGTCCATCCGCCGCCGCCCGAACCCCTGCAGGTCCGGCAGGCCCGGATGCGCGCCAATGCCCACGCCGTTGCGGGCGGCCTGCGCCATCGCCCCCGCCATCACATCGGGGTCGCCCGCGTGAAAGCCGCAGGCGATATTGGCAGAGGTGATGATGTCCAGCAGGTCGCTATCCGCGCCCATCGGCCACGGCCCGAAGCTTTCGCCCATATCGGCATTCAGGTCCACTTGCATCAGCATTCCTCCAGGTCATGGCCCGCGGTCACGCCGCTGACCAGTTGATAGCTTAGCAGATCGGGCATGTCGCGGGGGTCGCGCAGCAACGGGGTCAATGCGCGACCAAGCCCGGCGCGGCGCGTGGCCTCTGCCCGTTCCAGCGCCGCGCCCTCTTCCAGCGTGACGAACCGCAGCCCGAACACCGTCCCCGGCCCCGCGCGCAGCAGCTTGGGCAGATCACAGGGCAGCACCGTCCCGATACGCGGATAGCCGCCCGTGGTCTGGCATTCCGACAGCAGCACATAGGGCATGCCGTCACCGGTGATCTGCACATCGCCGGGTACGATGATTTCGGACAATATACGCAGCCCTTCGGCGGTGGCAAAGCCCGCGCCATCGGGGACCAGCCGTTGCCCCATGCGGTTGCCGCGCGCGTCCTTGGTGAAGCGGGTGGTTTCCAGCCGGGCCAGCGCGTCGGGGCCAAAGAGCGCGGTTTGCAGGCTGGGGACAAGCCGCAAAGTCGTGTCCAAGGTCGCGCTTGGCAGGCATAGGCCGGTGCGGTGGCCCCGGTCGAGGCCAACCGGGATCGTGTCGCCCGCCTGCACCGCGCGCCCAATTCCGGCGGCCAGATGCGCACTGGCCGCGCCCAGACTTTCGGGCGGGTGCAGGCCGCCGCCGATATGCAGGTAGCCAAAGCCGCCGCGCAAGGGAGAGATATCCAGCCGCGCGCCTTTGGGCAGCGCGTGGTTTGCGCCCCAGACCAAGGGCGCGCCGTCCAGCGTGGCGCGCATTTCAGCCCCGGTCAGGGCAATGCGCATGTCCTGCGACGCGGTCAAGGCCAGCGCACCGCCCGCCAGTTCAAGCGCTGCGCAAGTATCCGGCTGGCCCAGGAGCGCCGCCCCCTCGGCCAGTGCCAGCAGGTCCGCCGCCCCGCCACGGGACAGCCCCTGCGCCAGATAGCCCGGACGGCCCGTGTCTTGCACGGTCACGCCGGGGGTGGCGCTGTGGATGGTCAGCGCGCGGGTCATGTCAGCGCCTCTGCCACCGCGCCGCCATCGGGGGCGGTGCGCAGGCGATCCAGGTCATCCGCCGGGTGGAACATCACTTCGTCGCCCGGTCGCAACAGGAACGGGTCGGGCGCATCGGGCCGGAACAGGCGCAGCCCGGTTTGCCCGATATGCCGCCAGCCGGTCGGCGTGCCCACGGAAAACACGATCAACTGCCGGATCGCCACGACCAGCGCGCCTTGCGGCACCAAGGGCGTCAGGCCGGTCTGGCGGGGAATATCCCAGTTTTCGGGCAGTTGGCCCAGATAGGGCTGGCCGGGCGCAAAGCCGATGGTTTGCACCCGCACCGGGTTGGCGCAGAGCGTGGCGATGGCCGTGTCCGTGCTCTGCCCCGCAAGCTCTGCCGCCTCTGCCAGTTGCGGGCCGTGCTCGGAGCCGAACACCACCGGCACGCGCCACAGCCGCCGCCCGCCGGGCAAGGGCGCGTCATACCAGTCACGGCTGGCCAGCAGGGTTTCCAGCCGCGCGCGCAAACCCGCATGGTCGCAAGCCGCAAGGTCGAACCGCAGAAAGGCCGACACCAGAGAGGTCGCGCATTCCGCGACACCGGTCCAGCTTTCGCGTTCCAGCGCCGCGCGAAAGGCCAGCGCCGCCCGATTCGCGCGCTCATCCAGTGCATCCGCGAAACTGACCAGAAACCCGTCCACACCCACGGTGCGGATGGCCGGAAAACCCGGCCCTGTGGCGGAATCGGTCTGGGGCGCTTCCGTCATGGTTTGGTCCTTTTGCCTGATTTCATGGCGATTTCGCAGGGAACATGCAACTCATATCAAAAACGTTGACAAAATATAGATGTATTGTCAACGTTATACCACGCAGCCAAACCAGAGCTGCCCGCATCCACAACAGGGGGTCCAACATGACCATTCGTTTTACCACCGCCGCCGCATTCTTCGCGCTGGCCACCGCGCCCGCCTTGGCCCAGACCGCGTGGGACATGCCCACGCCTTACGGCGACAGCGTGTTCCACACCCAGAACATCATGGCCTTTGCCGATGACGTGCGCGAAGGCACTGATGGCAGCGTCGATATTACCGTGCACTCCGCCGGGTCGCTTTTTGCGCATGGCCAGATCAAGGATTCGGTGCGCCGGGGCTTGGCCCCGATTGGCGAGATCCTGATGTCGCAGCTTGTGAATGAAAACCCGGTGTTCGGGGCCGACAGCATTCCGTTCCTTGCCGCCAGCTATGATGATGCAAGCGCGCTCTGGGACGCCTCGCGCGAGGATGTGGCGGGCGCGCTGGCCGATCAGGGCCTGACGCTGCTGTTCTCGGTCCCATGGCCCGGCCAGTCGCTTTACCTGCGCGAGGAAGTGACCGATCCCGCGCAACTGCAAGGCGTCAGCTTCCGCGCCTATAACAACGCCACCGAGCGCATGGCGCAATTGCTGGACATGGTGCCCACGCAGGTCGAAGCGGGTGACATCCCGACCGCCTTCAGCACCGGGCGGATTGCGGGGATGATTACCTCGCCCTCGACCGGCGTGTCCTCGCAGGCGTGGGATTACACCAGCCACTACATCGACACGCAGGCATGGCTGCCCAAGAACATGGTGTTCGTGAACACCCAAGCATTTGAAGCGCTGTCGGACGACGAACAAGCCGCCATCATGGCCGCCGCCGAAGCGGCCGAGGCGCGCGGCTGGGAGATGTCCGCGTCCGAGACCGCCGAAAAGATCGCGGGCCTGGAAGAGGGCGGCATGATGGTGATGCAACCGTCTGACGCGCTGTCGGCCAAGCTGGCAGAGGTGGGCGAAACCATGGTCAGCGAATGGCTGGAAACCGCAGGCGATGCCGGGGCCACGATCCTCGCCCGCTACCAAGGCGACTAAAACCAACCGGGCAGGGCCACGCGCCCTGCCCTTTTTCATGGGGAGTACCATGCTGCGCCACGTGCTTGACCGAATTTACGCAACAGCCCTCGGGGCAGCGTGCCTGGCCATGATCGCGATTGCGGTGCTGGTGTTCCTGCAAATCCTTGGCCGCATCATCGACCGCGCGCTGATCCTGTCGGGGGCGGACCCGTTGGGGCTGGCCATTCCGTCGCTGTCGGATTTCGGCGGCTTCCTGTTCGTCGCCGCCGCCACTTTGGCCCTGCCCGCGACCCTGCGCGCGGCGGGGCATGTGCGGGTCACGCTGGCGCTTGCGCTGTTCGGCCCGCGCGTGGGGGCGGTTTTGACTGTGGCGGTTCTGGCCATCGCCTTGGGGCTTGCGGGCTTTGCCGCGTGGCATTCCGCCGTGCAGATGTGGGATTCGCTGACGTTCAACACGGTGTCCTTCGGCATGGTAAAGGTGCCCTTGTGGATACCGCAAGCCGTGATGACGCTGGGCTTCGTGTTGCTTGCCTTGGCGGTTCTGGATGAATTGCTGACCGCCCTGCGCGGCCACACCCCCGCCTTCCGGCTGGCAGAGGCCAAGCGCAGCGAAGGGGGCCACTGACATGGACATCATGACATTGTCGATCATTCTGGTCATCGTCCTGTTCGGCCTGCTGCTGTCGGGCCTGTGGGTCGGGTTCTCGCTGATGGCGGTGGCGCTTGTGGCGATGGAACTGACCCGCCCCGGCTTGGCGGGCGCGGTGTTTGCAACCAAGGTCTGGGGGTCGCTGAATATCTGGGATCTGACGGCGCTGCCGATGTTCATCTGGATGGGCGAAATCCTGTTCCGCTCGCGCCTGTCATCGGACCTGTTTCGCGGGCTGGCCCCGTTCACGCGCCGCCTGCCTGGGGGCTTGCTGCACGCCAATATCTTGGGCTGCGCGCTGTTTGCCGCCGTGTCGGGGTCGTCTGCGGCCACCACCGCCACCGTGGGCCGCATGTCGCTGCCGGAACTGAAATCGCGCGGCTATGACGCGAATATCGCCATCGGCACGCTGGCGGGCGCGGGGACGTTCGGGTTCCTGATCCCGCCCTCGATCATCCTGATCGTCTATGGCGCGGCGACCGAGCAATCCATCGCGCGGCTGTTCCTGGCGGGCGTGCTGCCGGGGTTGATGCTGGCGGCCATGTTCGCGGGCTATGTCATGATCTGGTCGCTGATGAACCGCGACCGCATGCCGGATGCGGGCCCTGCCCCCAGTTGGGCGGAACGCTGGGACGCGGCCCGTGCGCTTGGGCCGACCGTCGCGCTGATCGTGGCGGTGATCGGGTCGATCTATGCCGGCATCGCCTCGCCCACCGAAGCGGCGGTCATCGGCGTGGTGGGTGCGCTGCTGATTTCCGGCCTGTCGGGCGGTCTGGACGTGGCAAGCGCCAAGGCCAGCATCACCGGCGCCGCCGTTACAACCTGCATGATCGCCTTCATCCTTGCGGGCGCGTCCTTCCTGACCGTCGCCATGGGCTACACCGGCATCCCGCGCCAGCTTGCGGCATGGATCGGCGAGCAGGGCTATTCGCAATTCGCGCTGCTGGCGGCGCTTCTGGTGTTCTTCATCGTTCTGGGGTTCTTCCTCGATGGCATCTCCATCGTGGTGCTGACGACATCGGTCATCCTGCCCATGGTCATGGCCGCCGGGATCGACCCGATCTGGTTCGGCGTCTACCTTGTGCTGGTGGTCGAGATGAGCCAGATCACCCCGCCCGTGGGCTTCAACCTGTTCGTGTTGCAATCCATCACCGGGCGCGGCATCTTTCACATAGCCCGCATGGCGCTGCCGTTTTTCCTGATCCTGGTGCTTGCGACTGCCATTTTGTCCATATTCCCGGAGATTGCCCTGTGGCTGCCGAACACGATGCTGAACCGATAACCCGCGCCGAACTGCCCGATATCGGGCCGGTGGTCAGTTCGGCGCATCTGGCCAATTCGTCGCTGCCCGCGCTGTCAGAGGTGGAATTCGCGCTGACCATGGCGAACAATGCCTATCACCGCTGGATGATGCGCTGCATGACGGCGGCAGGTATGCCGGGACTGTCGCCCCTCGAAATCCTGATCGTGCATCTGGTCAACCACCGCGACCGGGCGAAAACCCTGGCCGATATCTGCCTTGTGCTGAACGTGGAAGACACGCATCTGGCCAATTACGCCATCAAGAAACTGGACGGGCACGGGTTGGTCAAGGTCGGGCGCAAGGGCAAGGAAAAGACCATCGCCATCACCGAAAAGGGCGCGGCGCTGTGCAAACGCTACGGCGAAATCCGCGAGGCTTTGGTGGTGCGCGCCGCCCGGCAGATGGGGCATGACCCGGCGGATATCAGCCGCGTCGCGGCACTGCTGCGCACGTTGTCGGGCGCGTATGACCAAGCGGCACGCGCGGCGGCGGCGCTCTGACAGGTTTGTGGCTTGAACCCGCACGCGGGCGTCCCATGTATTTACGGTATCCCACCGCGAAAAGGGTTGCCGATGTTCGACGCGAAAAAACTTCTCGATCAAGTCATGGGGTCCGCGCAAGGCGGCAACCTGGGGCAGATTGGCGACCAGTTGGGTCTAGGCGGCGGACAGGCGCAGGGCAATACGGCGCAACCCCAAGGCGGCATGAATGCGGGCCAATTGGCCACCGGCGCGCTTGCGGGTGGGGTGCTGGGCCTGCTGGTCGGCAACAAGAAAACCCGCAAGATGTTGGGCAAAGGGGCTGGAACGGCGCTGAAAGTGGGCGGTCTGGCCGCCGTCGCCGGGCTGGCCTATACCGCCTACAAACGCCATCAGGCCGGGCAAGCGACCCCTGCCCCGCAACAGGTGCAACTGCCCCCCGCCGAGAGCGGCTTTGCCCCCGAGCAGGCGCAGGGCGGCGCGGACACTTTGGCGCAGGGCGTGTTGGTGGCGATGATCCAAGCCGCGAAGGCCGACGGACATATCGACGCCGAGGAACACGCCCGCATTTTCGGCCATCTGGACAAGCTGGGGCTGGATGCAGAGGCCAAGGCCTTTGTCATGGACGAGTTGGGCGCGCCCTTGGACATGTCCCGCGTGACCGCCAACGCCACCAGCCCCGAAGTGGCGGCAGAGCTTTACGCCGCCTCGCTTCTGGCCATGGACCCCGACACACCCGAAGAACGCGCCTATCTGGACAATCTGGCGCGCGCCCTGGGCTTGCAACCCGGATTGGTGGGCGAGTTGGAAAAAGCCATCGCCGAAACCCGTTGAAGGCTTGCGGCGGGCGGGAGATCCGCCCGCCACGCGGTTAGTCTTCGAATTCGATCAGCAGGTCTTTCGCTTCGATCTGCGCGCCGGGCTGGACATGCACGGCCTTGACCACTGCGTCGCGCTCGGCATGCAGGCCGGTTTCCATTTTCATGGCTTCTATGGTCAGCAGCAGGTCGCCCGCCTTGACCTTTGCGCCCGGTTTGGCGGCCACGCTGGCCACGGCCCCCGGCATGGGCGCGCCGACATGCGCGGGGTTCGACGCTTCGGCTTTCAGGCGCTGCGCGGTCTTGGCCGCCACCTCGCGGTTGGCCACGCGCACCGAACGGGGTTGGCCATTCAACTCGAAGAACACCTTCACCTCGCCGTCATCGCCGGTTTCGCCCACGGTTATCAGGCGAATTTCCAGCGTCTTGCCGGGGTCGATTTCAGCCGAAATCTCTTCGCCCGGTTCCATCCCGTAAAAGAAGGTCCGCGTCGGCAAGGTCCGCACCGGGCCATAGACGCGGTGGCGGCCCATGTAATCCAGGAACACCTTGGGGTACATCAGGTAGCCGTTCAGATCCTCGTCATCGACCTTGAACCCGTCCAGGTCCGCGATCAGCTTGGCGCGCAGCTCTTCCAGGTCGACCGGGTCCAGATGCTTGCCGGGGCGATCGGTGAAGGGCGTGTCATCCTTCAGCACCTTGCGTTGCAGCGCGTCGGGCCAGCCGCCGGGAGGTTGGCCCAGGTTGCCCTTCATCATGTCCACGACCGATTCGGGGAAGCTGACATCCTTGCCGGGGTTTTCCACGTCGTCACGGGTCAGACCTTGCGACACCATCATCAGCGCCATGTCGCCCACCACCTTGGACGACGGTGTGACCTTGACGATATCGCCGAACATCTTGTTCACGTCGGCATAGGTCTGCGCCACTTCGGGCCAGCGTTCTTCCAGCCCAAGGCTGCGCGCCTGTGCTTTCAGGTTGGTGAACTGGCCGCCGGGCATTTCGTGCAGGTAAACCTCTGACGACGGGGCCTGCTGCGCGCTCTCGAACGCGGCGTATTGCAGGCGGACCTGTTCCCAGTAATCCGAAATCTGCCGGATCGCGGCCATGTCGAGGCCCGTGTCGCGGTCGGTAAAGCGCAACGCTTCGACAATCGACCCCAGCGTGGGTTGGCTGGTATTGCCCGAAAACGCGTCCATCGCGGCATCGGCGGCGTCCACCCCGGCCTCTGCGGCGGCGAGGATGGTCGCGCCGGCAATGCCCCCGGTGTCATGCGTGTGGAAATGGATGGGCAGGCCCACCTCTTCCTTCAGCGCCTTGATCAGGATGCGGGCAGAGGCGGGTTTCAACAGCCCCGCCATGTCCTTCAGCCCCAGCACATGCGCGCCCGCGTCGCGCAAATCCTTGCCCATCTGGACATAGTATTTCAGGTCGTATTTCGCGCGGTCGGGGTTCAGGATGTCGCCGGTGTAGCACACGGTGCCTTCGCAGACCTTGTCGGCCTCGATCACCGCATCCATGGCGACGCGCATGTTTTCGACCCAGTTCAGGCTATCGAACACGCGGAACACATCGACCCCGCTGGTCGCGGCCTGCTTGACGAAAGCCTGCACCACGTTGTCGGGGTAGTTGGTGTAACCCACGCCGTTCGACGCGCGCAGCAGCATCTGCGTCATCAGGTTGGGCATGGCCGCGCGCAGGTCGCGCAGGCGTTGCCATGGGCATTCCTGCAAGAAGCGATACGCCACGTCAAAGGTCGCGCCGCCCCAGCATTCCATGCTGAACAGCCCCGGCATCATCTGTGCATAGGCGGGCGCGACGCGGATCATGTCGATGGAGCGCATCCGCGTGGCCAAAAGCGACTGGTGCCCGTCGCGCATGGTGGTATCGGTCAGCAAAAGCTTGTTTTGCGCCGCCATCCAGTCGGCCACGGCTTGCGGGCCTTGCTCGTCCAGGATTTGCCGGGCGCCACGCGGCGGCTCGATATTCTCGACACGCGGTGCGACCGGGGTTTTCAACCCCGCAGGCGGCAGCGCGCGACCAGCTGTTTCCGGGTGCCCGTTGACGGTAATATCCGCGACATAGGTCAGGATCTTGGTGGCCCGGTCGCGGCGCTTGCGGAAATTGAACAGCTCATCCGTCGTGTCGATGAACTTGGTCGTATAGGTGTCGTCCAGAAAAGTCGGGTGCTTCAGCAGGTTCTCGACAAAGGCAATGTTGGTGCTGACCCCGCGAATACGGAATTCGCGCAAGGCCCGGTCCATCCGTGCAATGGATTCCTTGGGCGTCGGCGCCCAAGCCGTGATCTTCACCAGAAGCGAATCGTAATAGCGCGTGATCACGCCGCCCGCGTAGGCCGTGCCGCCATCCAGACGAATGCCCATGCCGGTGGCAGAGCGATAGGCCGTCAGGCGGCCATAATCGGGGATGAAGTTGTTCAGCGGGTCCTCTGTCGTGACGCGGCATTGCAGCGCGTGGCCCGACAGCGTGACATCGCCCTGGCTGGGCGTGCCGGTGGCGTCGGACAGATGCGCGCCCTCGGCAATGCGGATCTGCGATTTGACGATGTCGATGCCCGTCACTTCCTCGGTGACGGTGTGTTCGACCTGAACGCGGGGGTTCACCTCTATGAAGTAGAATTTCTCATCGTCCATATCCATCAGGAATTCGACGGTGCCCGCGTTCTGATAACCCACGGCGCGGCCGATTTTCAGGCCCAGCTCGCAAACCTCGGCGCGTTGGGCGTCTGTCAGGTAGGGGGCGGGCGCGCGTTCGACCACCTTCTGGTTGCGGCGCTGCACGGTGCAATCACGTTCATACAGGTGATACAGGTTGCCATGCGTGTCGCCCAGCAACTGCACCTCGACATGGCGGGCGCGCTGGATCATCTTTTCCAGGTAGCCCTCGCCATTGCCGAACGCCGCCTCGGCTTCGCGGCGGCCCTCGCGGACCTTGGCCTCGACCTCGTCGGCGGACAGGATGGGGCGCATGCCGCGCCCGCCGCCGCCATGGCTTGCCTTCAGCATCAGCGGAAAGCCGACCTCTTGCGCCATGCGACGCACCTTGTCCATGTCGTCATCCAGAACCTCGGTCGCGGGGATGACCGGCACGCCCGCCGCGATCGCCACCTCGCGCGCACTGGCCTTGTCGCCCAGCGCGCGCATGGTTTCGGCCTTGGGCCCGATGAACACGATGCCGTTTGCCGCGCAGGCATCGACCAGTTCGGGGTTTTCCGACAACAGCCCGTAGCCCGGATGCACGGCATCCGCCCCGCTGGCCTTGGCGACGCGAATGATCTCGTCAATCGACAGGTAGGCCGCGACCGGCCCCATCCCCTCGCCGATGCGGTAGGCTTCATCCGCCTTGAAGCGGTGCAGCCCCAGCTTGTCTTCTTCGGCATAGACCGCAACGGTGCGTTTGCCCAATTCATTGGCGGCCCGCATGATGCGGATGGCGATTTCACCACGGTTCGCGACGAGGATTTTCTTGAAGTCGGCCATTTCGGTCCTTCCCGGAGAGTTATGGCTAATTTTATTGCGTGTATTAGACAGATTATTGCGCGCAGGTAAAGCACCCGTGAGAACCCGTTACATTTCGTCGCGCCTGTCTTGACGTGGCGCAAGCTGGCTTGCGACCTGTTCGGGGCGGGTTGCGCCCATCTGCACCATGTTGGCGATCAGGTCGTCTTGCAGCAGCGCGGCGAGGTGGTCCGCCCCCGCGGCCCCAAGCGCGCCCAGCGCGTAATGCCAGCCCCGCCCCAGCATGGTGAAATTCGCACCGCAGGCCAGCGCGCGCAGCACGTCGAGGCCGGATTCCACGCCACCATCGTAGATCAGCGGCATGTCGGGACCAACCGCCGCGCGAATGTCGCGCAGCGCATCCAGCGACGCCGGGGCACCATCGAACTGCCGCCCGCCATGGTTGGACACCCAGAGCGCATCGGCCCCGGCCTCGCGCAAATGTGGCGCGTCGGCCGGGTCCAGCCCGCCCTTTATGACCAGCGGCCCGTCCCACAGATCGCGCACCGCGTGCAGGTAGTCCCAATCCGGGGCCGCGCGCAGCAGGTATCCCGGATGCGCGGTGGACGGCGCGTTGCCGTCCAGCTTCAGGTATTCCTCCATCAACCGCAGCCGGGGCGTGCCCGCGCGCAGCGTGCCAAGCGCCCAGGCCGGGCGTTGGGCGACCTGCCACAGCATGGACGGTGTCAGCTTGGGCGGGATCGCCAGTTGCGCGCGCAGTTGCCGCTCGCGCCGCGATGGCCCCGGCAGATCGACCGTCAGCACCAGCACCCGGAACCCGGCATTTCTGGCGCGTGTCAGAATATCCTTGCGAATTTCGGGGGCTTTCGGCGGATAGAGCTGGAACCACCCCATGTCG
>JAAAPG010000210.1 GCA_009908405.1 Alphaproteobacteria bacterium
GTGCGCCAGGTTGTGCAGGTAGGTCGCATCATCGCCCCCGATGCCCGCGACAACGTGAATGGCCCGTGCGCCCAGTGTTTCGGCGGCTTTGGCCGCGACCGCGAAATCGCGCGCGAACCCATCGCGCGACAGCGCCGCGCGGCCCATCCCCGGCCCCATGAAGGTGTTCAGCCCCATGACGGGCAGATCCCTGAGCGCCCCGCGCAGGCCCGCGAGGTCGGTGCCATCGGGCAGGTCGTGGAATTCGACCGCGTCAAAGCCCGCGTCGCGCGCCGCGCGCACCCGGTCCACCAAGGGCAGACCGGTGAACAAGACACCCAGATTGGCCGAAATCAGCATGTCAGTCCCCGTCCTTGATGGTCATGACCCTCGCGGAATTTCTTGCCTTTGTCACATGGATTTCCTATGCGGGCGCTTCACGTTATCCCACCACGCAAGAAGGGGAGGGGCCATGCCAGACCGCGTCTTTCAGGAATACGGCATTCATCGTTGGGGGGCCGGCATGTTCGCCCGGATGGAGAACGGCGATCTGGGGCTTGTGAACCCCGAACGGCCCGACGACACCCCGGCCAGCCTGCCGGACCTGCTGCACAACCTGCATGAACGCGGCGTGCACACGCCGGTCCTGGTGCGCGTGGGCGCGTTCCTGCGCCGCCAGTTGGAACATCTCAACCAGGCATTTGGCGCGGCCATCGCGACAAGCGGATACCAAGGCACCTATCGCGGCGTGTTCCCGATCAAGGTGAACCAGCAGGCAGAGGTGATCGACCGCATCGTGGAGTATGGCCGCCCGTTTCAATTCGGGCTGGAAGCGGGGTCGAAGCCGGAACTTATCCTGGCGCTGTCGCGGGACTTGCCGAAAGGGGCGCTGCTGATCTGCAACGGGATCAAGGATGCCGAATTCATCCGCCTCGGCATTCTGGCGCGCAAGGCGGGCACCAACTGCGTTCTGGTCATCGAATCGCCCGCCGAAGCCGATACCGTCATCGCGGAAGCCAAGCGGCTGGGCGAAAAACCCGCGCTGGGCGTGCGCATCAAGCTGACGCGGCGGGTGACGGGCAACTGGGCCGACAGTTCGGGCGACCGGTCCACCTTTGGCCTGACCACCAAGGAAGTGGTGGACCTGATCGCCAAGCTGCGCGATGCCGACATGCTCGATTGCCTGGTACTGCAACACGCGCATCTGGGGTCCCAGGTGCCGCAGATCATGGATGTGCGGCAGGCGGTGGACGAAGCCTGCCGCTTTTACACTGAACTGCGCCGTCTGGGCGTGCCGCTGGAATACCTCGACCTGGGCGGCGGTCTGGGCATCGACTACACGGGCGAAGCGCGCGCCAATGACAATTCCATGAATTACACCATGGAGGAATATTGCGCCAACGTGGTCGAAACCGTGAAATACCAGATGGACGAGGCCGAGGTGCCGCACCCCACGCTGGTCACCGAATCGGGCCGCGCGATCGTGGCCTATTCGTCCATGCTGCTGTCCGACATTCTGGAAGCCAGCTATTTCGACCGCGCAGCCCCCCTCACCCCCGAGGATGACGACCACCACATGCTGTCCGACATGGCGGCGATCTCGGGCTACCTGACCCCACGCCGGGTACAGGAATGCCTGAACGACGCCGAATATTACCGCGAGGAATTGCGCGCCATGTTTCGCCGCGGCGTGATCGGCATTGAAGAGGTCGCACGCGCCGAACAGGTGTTCTTGTATATCGTGGGCCGCATCAAGGACGTGGTGCAGCAAAACCCGGCCGACGTGCCGCAAGAGGTTGTGGAAGCCCTGTCCGCGCATCGCGATATCTACCGCGCGAATTTCAGCCTGTTCCAGTCGCTGCCCGATGTCTGGGCCATCGACCAGCTTTTGCCGATTGCCCCTTTGCAGCGGTTGAACGAGCCGCCCTTGCGCCGCGCGGTGCTGTCCGACATCACCTGCGACAGCGATGGCAAGATCGACCAGTTCGTTCTGGAAAAGGGCATCGGCAACGCGCTGCCGATCCATGAATTGACCGAGAATGAGCGTTATTTCATCGGCATCTTCCTGGTCGGCGCGTATCAGGAAACGCTGGGTGATCTGCACAACCTGTTCGGCGACACCAACATCGTGACGGTGGACTTCAACGAGGATGGCGTGCTCGAATTGCAGCACGAGGTCGAAGGCGATACCGTGTCCGAGGTGATGGCCTATGTCGAATACGAGCCGCGCCAATGTCTGGACGCGTTCAAGCGCATCGTGGAACGCGGCGTGCGCGATGGCACGCTCAACCCGTCGCAGCGGCGGATGCTGATGGAAACCTATCGCCACGCGATGAATGGCTACACCTATTACGAGCATGAGGAGCACACCCATGGCTGACAACACCGACGTTCTGGTCATCGGCGCGGGGGGCGTGGCATCTGTCACGCTGCACAAGATGGCGATGAACCCCGACCTGTTTCCGGGGCGCATCTGCGTGGCCAGCCGCACATTGGCGAAATGCGACGCGATCGCGCGCGAGGTGAAATCGCGCACCGGGGTCGAGATCGAAACCTACGAGGTGGACGCCAATGACGTGGACCAGACCGTCGCGCTGATAGAGACCGTCAAGCCCGCGATCCTTGTCAACCTTGCGCTGCCGTACCAGGATCTGGACCTGATGGCGGCCTGCCTGCGCACCGGCGTGCATTACCTGGACACCGCCAATTACGAGCCGCCGGAAGAGGCCAAGTTCGAATATTCCCACCAGTGGAAGCTGCATGACCAGTTCGCGCAGGCGGGGCTGATGGCCACGCTGGGCGTGGGGTTTGATCCGGGCGTGACCAGCATTTTCGCGGCCCATGTGCGCAAGCACCACCTGTCGGGCATTCGCCTGATCGACATCCTGGATTGCAATGGCGGCGACCATGGCCATGCGTTCGCGACCAATTTCAACCCCGAGATCAACATCCGCGAAGTGACCGCCGACGTGCGCCACTGGGAAGGCGGCGAATGGGTCACGACACCCGCCATGTCCACCAAGGTCACGTTCGATTTCGACCAGGTCGGCGAAAAGAACATGTACATGATGTATCACGAAGAGCTCGAGAGCCTCGTGACGCATTTCCCGGAAATCGAGCGCGCGCGCTTCTGGATGACCTTCGGCGATGCCTATATCCAGCATGTCACCGTGTTGCAGAACGTGGGCATGACCGGGATCGAGCCCGTCGACTACGAAGGCCACCAGATCATCCCGCTGCAATTCCTGAAAGCGGTGCTGCCCAATCCCGGCGATCTGGGCGAACGCACCAAGGGCAAGACCAATATCGGCGACATCATCACCGGGCCGGCGCGGGACGGGTCGGGCGAAAAGACGTTGTATATCAACAATATCTGCGACCACGAGGATTGCTACCGCGAGGTCGGGTCGCAAGCTGTCAGCTACACCACCGGCGTGCCCGCCTTCATCGGCGCGGCGCTTATGCTGCATGGCACCTGGGCCGGTGCCGGGGTGTTCAATACCGAACAGCTCGACCCCGACCCGTTCATGGACATGCTGAACCAGCACGGTCTGCCATGGTCCGTGACAGAACTGTCGGCCCCGGTCGATTTCTGATGGCGATGCAGACTTTCGCGGGCGATCCGGGCGCGTTCGCCCGGTTCGACTTGGCACGCGTGCCCTCGCCGTGTTTCGTCGTTGACGAGTCGCGGCTGGAGGCGAACCTGCAAGTTCTGGCCGACGTTCAGGCGCGCTCCGGCGCGACGGTGCTGTGCGCGCTGAAGGCGTTTTCCATGTGGGACCTGGCCCCCTTGGTCAGCCGCTACTTGTCCGGCGTCTGTGCGTCGGGCCTGTGGGAAGCGCGGCTGGGCCGCGAGCATTATGGCGGCATCGTCGAGACGTTTTCGGCAGGCTACAAGCCCGAAGAAATGCCCGAGATCGCGGCCCTTTCGGACCATGTCATCTTCAACACCCCCGCTGCCAAGGACCGCTTCTTGCGCGTGCTGCAAGCGTCGGGGCGCGACATCCATGTCGGCCTGCGTTTCAACCCCGGCCTGCCGTTGGGGGACGACGCGAAATACGACCCCGCAGCGCCCGGCTCGCGCCTTGGCACGCCGTTGGAGCAAATTGACGCGGCCGCCCTTGCGGGCGTCGATGGCCTGCATATGCACACTTTGTGCGAACAAGACCTGTCGCCACTGCTGGCGATCTGGGAGCATATCGCGCCCCGCATCCGCAAGTTGGCCCCGCATCTGAAATGGATCAATTTCGGCGGCGGGCATCACATCACCCGCGCCGATTACGACCGCGACGGGCTGGTCGATTTCCTGACCCGCGTGCGCAGCGAGACCGGGTTGCAATGCTATCTGGAACCGGGCGAGGCCGTGGCGCTGGATTGCGGCATCCTTGTGGGCGAAGTGCTGGACGTGGTCGAAAATGACGGCGCGAACGCGATCCTCGACATTTCCGCCACCTGCCACATGCCCGACGTGATCGAGGCGCCCTACCGCCCCGCGCTGCTGGGCGAGGGGGGCGACACCCCGGTGCGGCTGGGTGGGCCGAGCTGTTTGGCGGGCGACGTGATCGGGCGGTATGATTTTGGCGCCGTGCCGGGAATCGGCCACCGCGTCGCGTTCCTGGACCAGGCGCATTACTCGATGGTGAAAACCACCACCTTCAACGGCGTGCGTCTGCCTGCCTTGGCAGTGTGGAACAGCGAAACGGATGCGCTGCGCGTGATCCGCCAGTTCGATTACACCGATTTCAAGGGCCGCCTGTCATGATCTTCCTGAATTCCGAACTGACCAATGCGGAACGCCAGCCCGACGCGCGCTTCCAGATCGTGCCGATGCCGCTGGAAAAAACCGTGTCCTACGGGTCGGGCACGGGGAACGGCCCCGCCGCGCTGATCGAGGCGTCGGACCAGTTGGAACGCCTGTGGCGCGGGATGGAGCCCTGCGCCGCGGGCATCTACACCACCCCGCCCATCGATTGCGATCAACCGCTGGAGCAGGCATTGGAAGCGCTGGCCGCGCGCACCGAAGGGATTGCGCGCGCCGGGCAAATTCCGGTCACATTGGGGGGCGAGCACAGCCTGACATGGGCCGCCGTGATGGGCGTGAAACGCGCGCTGGACCGTCCCGTCGGTATTGTCCAGATCGACGCCCATGCCGATTTGCGCCGCGCCTACCAAGGGTTCCGGCACAGCCACGCCTCGGTCATGCAGCTTCTCGTCGAGGAAGAGGGCTGCCCTTGCGCGCAATACGGCGTGCGCGCATTGTGCGCGGAAGAAGCCGCGCTGCGTGACGAACTGGACGTCATCCATATCGACGCGGAAGAACTGGTCA
>JAAAPG010000022.1 GCA_009908405.1 Alphaproteobacteria bacterium
AAAGCTGGAGGCGAGTACCGGAATCGAACCGGTGTACACGGATTTGCAATCCGCTGCGTAACCACTCCGCCAACTCGCCTCTGGAACCGGGGATTAGGGGCTTGGCGGCGCGCCGTCAAGTGTGCTTCACCGTCAGCGGGCCGATATTCGCGCCCGCAAGGATGTGCACGTGCAGGTGCGGCACCTCTTGCATCCCGTCCGGACCGGCATTCGAAATCAACCGATACCCGGCCTGTGCTTCGGTCGGGCAAACACCCAATTGCCCGCAGACCTTTGCCACCATGCGGGTGAAATCGATGATCTCGGCATCGCGCGCGTTCAGGGCAAAGTCATCATAGGTCACATAAGCGCCCTTGGGGATAACCAGCACATGTTGCGGAGCCTGCGGGGCTATATCGTGAAACGCAAGGCAATGCTCGCTTTCGGCCACCTTGTTGCAGGGAATTTCGCCGCGCAATATCTTGGCGAAGATGTTCTGCTCGTCGTATGAATAGGGCATGGAGTCCTCGAACCGTATCTGTTCGGGACAGGTTACGCGCTTCGCCGCGCTTAGGGAAGGGACCGCGATGCAACGGCCAGCCAGCGGCATGAGCCTGCACCCCGGACGCTTGGCGGGGGGGTGGGCCAGCCAGAAAACCGGGCTGGTGTATCGCGAGGTGCCCAAGGCCGCGTGCTCTTCCCTTGGCCAGCTTTTGTATTATGCCGAGCACGGGCGGTTTTTCGCGGGTGACATCCATGATGCTGCCGACGAGGTTATAAAATGGCCCGCACCGGGGTTCGGGACCGTGCTCTCGCGGGGCGACCGCTTTGTTTTTTCGGCCATTCGCAACCCCTTTGCCCGTTTGTTGGCCTGCTATTTTGACAAGGTCCGGGCGCGCCAGCGCGATGGTGCGTACTACCGTGGCAATCTGCGCGCGATCCTGATGCAACACTATGGCGCGGACCTGTCCGAGCAGGCCGATCCGCGCCCTGGTTTCCGCCGTTTCGTGCTGTTCGTGCGGGACACGCTGCGCAATGCAGATCGATTCTGGTACGACCGCCACTGGACGCCCCAAGCGCAGCATTTGCGCTCCTTTGCCGTCAATGGGGTGGCATTTGACCACCTGTTCCGGGTTGAACAATTTGCCGATGGGGTTGCTCCCGTGCTGGCGCGGGTGCCGGGTCATCCGACACCGTTGCCGCATTTCAACGTGGCCACGCGACCCGATCTGCCATTGGACAGCTATTTCGACGACCTGACCTTGCATCTGGTCCATGAAATCTATCGTTGGGATTTTGAACTGTTCGGATATGCACCGTTTGACCCCGTGCAGCAGGGTCCGGCCCAGCCGCTTGACCTGGAGGCGATCAATCAGCGCCTTGCAGATCCGCATCCACCGCATTGGGCCTGCCTTGGCAGCTGACCGCGGTCAGCGCCCGCGGATCAGAGCCTCCACGCCAATCGGCTGTGACGAGCCGGCCAGGCGGCTGCGATACACCACCTGCGATTCGGCAACTCGCATGATGTAATTCCGGGTTTCCGCGAAGGGCACGCGTTCGACCCATGTCACGAAATCGACCGCCGGGTCGCGGGGATCACCGATCTGGCCCACCCAGCTGCGCGGGCGGCCCGGCCCGGCATTGTAACCGGCCGCGACCAAGCCCAGGGACGGGCCGAATTCATCGCGCAATTCGGCCAGGTAGGCGCTGCCCAAACGCATGTTCAAGGACGGGTTTCGCGTCAGGTCTGCCGGATCAAACCGAACCCCCAATTTGCGCGCCATCATCTGTCCGGTGCCAGGCAGAAGCTGCATCAAACCGCGGGCATCCGCCCGGCTGCGCGCGCGCGGGTCGAACTCGCTCTCGCGGCGGGTCACCGCCAAGACAAGATCATCGGGCGCGGCCAAGCCGTTCAGGTCAGCGTCTGGCAGCGGGAAATAGGCGCGCGGCAGCACGACCCCGCGGCGCACGGCGATCTTGGCAATCTTGAGCGCGAAATTCGGCTCTCCCCAAGCCAGCACAAGGTCGCTGAGCGCGCCAAGCTCGGCCTCGGTGGTCAATTGGCCGGCAAGGTGCATCAGGAAGCGGCGTGCCTCGTACCAATCGTTCAGATCATACAGCAGCGCTGCGGCGCGCAGCAGGTCCGAGTCCGCAAGTGTCGTGTCGCGCCAGTCCGGGTAGGTCGGCCCCGCAACCAGAACGGGGTCAAGGGACTGGCCAAGCCAATCGGCGGCAAGCTGGCCGTAATAGCTGGTCTGGTGTTCGGCAGCGAATTCATAGGCGGCCTTTGCGGTTACCGTATCGTTGCCCCGTTCATGCGCGCGGGCTTCCCAATACCCGGCCCGCCCCAGCGAAATGGGGCTTGAAACCCGCACCCGCAAAGCCCGGAAGTGGTCAATCGCCGCGTCGGGATCGTTCAGGTATTCCAGCGCAAGGAACCCGGCCAGGAAAGCCAGGTCGACAAAGGCGATCCCGTCATCCAGCCCATGCGGCGTGGCCAGGTCATAGGCGCGTTGATATGCCTCATCCGACATTGCCCCGCGCACCAATGCAATGCGCCGCGCGGCCCAGGCCTCGGCGCGGCCCAGGCCTTCTGGTGCGCGCGATTGCGCGATCATCAAGTCGGCGGCGCTGTCGCGGCTGACCTGATCGTAGCGAAAGTTGAACCGGTCATGGGAAAGGCCGGGATCGTTGCGCAATCGGTCCGGCACGTCCGCGACCAGCCTGTCCACCCCGGCCTGCCGCGCTTGAAGCGCGATACGCGCGCGGGCAAGCGCCACGTGATCATCGTCCAGCCGGGACAGGTTGCGTTCTGCGGCGCGACGTGCGCCGTTCCACAGCAGCGCATCGACCCGCGCGCGGTGCAAGCGCCACGTGATCATCGTCCAGCCGGGACAGGTTGCGTTCTGCGGCGCGACGTGCGCCGTTCCACAGCAGCGCATCGACCCGCGCGCGGTGCAAGTCTGCCAGAACAGGACCAAACGCGGCCAACAGGCGCGCCTCCGCGGCTTCGGATAAGGTTGCACCACGCCACAGGTCTTGCGCGATTGCCTCTGCCGCGCTTCGGTCGGTTTCAAGAAGCGCGAAGGCCAGCGCCAGCTTGCCTTCGTCTGTCAACGGTGCGCGGTCGGAAAAGAACCGGCGCACTTGGGCCGGGTCGGCGGTGGTCAGCAGGCTTTCGGCATCGCGCTGCAATCGCCGGGCAAGAGGCCAATGCCCATGATCGGTCAGAAAGCGATCATAGGCGGCCAGGTCGGTCGGGCCGTCGCGCAGGAACAGCCAGTCCACAAGCCTGCGCGCAACCGGCCCGACACGGTCGGAAACGCTACGGGCCGTGTCCCAGTCGCCAGCCGTCGCGGCGCTGAGGGCGCTGCCAAGCAGGCCTGCATCGCGCGGCGGCGGCGGGCTGTCTTGTGCCGTGACCGGCCCGACAGACAGCGCGACCCATAGCGGGATTATGGCGGCCACAAAGACAGTTCGCGCGTGCCCTAGCATGAAAAACCTCATTAGACCTTGAAAATGCCCTTGCATCGTTCTAACCGCCTTTGGTCTGGCGACAACACACAATTGCGCAATATCGAGGAGAGGCACATGCAGATCAGAGGTTCCATTCCGGCTTTGGTCACGCCCCTCAAGGATGATGCGCTGGATCTGGACACGCTCAACGCGTTGGTAGAGTGGCAGATTGCCGAAGGGTCGCACGGGCTGGTCCCCGTGGGCACCACCGGCGAAAGCCCGACGCTTAGCCATGACGAGCATAAGCGCGTGATCGAGGAGGTGGTCAAGGCCGCCGCGGGCCGGGTTCCGGTCATCGCCGGGGCCGGGTCGAACAACACGACAGAGGCGATCGGGTTCCTGCGCCACGCCGAAGCGGTCGGGGCCGATGCGGCGCTGGTGGTCACGCCTTATTACAACAAGCCCACGCAAGAGGGATTGATCGCGCATTATCGCGCGCTGCATGATGCCTGCGACCTGCCGATCATCATTTACAATATCCCCGGACGCTCCGTGGTCGACATGATGCCCGATACCATGGCGCGTTTGGCGGAACTGCCGCGCATTATCGGGGTCAAGGACGCCACCGGCAAGCTGGAGCGTGTCAGCCTGCAACGCATGGCCTGCGGCCCGGATTTCATACAGCTTTCGGGCGAAGATGCGACGGCGCCGGGCTTCAATGCGCAGGGTGGTGTGGGGTGCATTTCCGTCACGGCGAATGTCGCCCCGCGGCTTTGCGCCGAATTCCAAAGCGCGACCCTTTCCGGTGATTACGCGCGGGCGCTGGAATTGCACGACCGTTTGATGCCGCTGCATGTCGCGATTTTCGCCGAGCCGGGCCTTGTCGGGGCGAAATACGGTCTGTCGCGGCTGGGCAAATGCCGCGAGGAAGTGCGCATGCCGTTGCTGGGCCTGACGGACACGGCCAAGGCGCGCATGGACGATGCGATGCGCCATGCCGGATTGCTCAATTAAGCTGCAAATCGACCCAGACAGGTTTGTGCCGGGTGCCGGTTTGCGCCAGCAAAGTGGCCAGACCGCTATCGGAACGCGGCCATAGCACCCCGGCATCGACCACTTGCAGGTCGGCAGACGGCAAGACGTAGCTGACCCTCAGACTGCCGACAGGGGCGTCCCATGTGACGGTGTCCAGCGCGGCGGGTCCGGCATGGTCCGGATCTGGCCGGGCGGCGGCACCCGGACTGGCGGGCCGCGGGTCTTGCAGCGCGGGATGGGCCAACAGCGCGCGCATGGCCGCGTTCAGCCCATCGCCGTCGAACGGGTCCAGATTGCTGCCGCCGACCAGGACAAAGGGCGGCCGGGGTGGATGCAGTGACAGGTCATCGTTCAGCAGCCTGAGCCAGAAGGCGGTTTCGTCATGGTTCCTGTTTTTGTTCCTGTCCGGGTGGTTGCCGAAGGCAGGCGGCCCCGCATGATAGATCAGCAACTGCAATGTCGCGGCGTCGGGTAAGCGGATGGGAAGCTCCAGGTGCGCGGTGCTTGACAATCTGTGCAAGGCAAGGGCTTGCGGTGGCGCGCCCGTGTAAAGCTTTGCCCCGGCCAGGTCGCGCCACAGGAAACCGCTGAAGTCGCGTTTGTGCTGCCGGTCGATCGGAAGTCGCGAGAGCACGGCCAACGCGCGTGCGCCCGCGTAGCGGCCATAGCCATGCGCGTCGTCGGGGCCGTGTCGGATGCCGTCATCATTCAGATCGTGGCCCGATGGCATTCCGGCATTCGGCACGGGCGCGAACAGATGCGGAAATCCGTGCCCCTCGGCGGCGATCTGGTTGCGAAATGCCGTCAGCGTCGCGGCCTGTCTGTCGTAGTCGATGCCGGAAAGCACAAGGATATCGGGCGCAAGCCGTGCGATGACCTGGGCCATGGCGATCGTGTTGGGGCGTTCGGCCAGAATATGCGCCAAGGCCGCGCCCGGCCCTGCCACGCCGAAATCCACCCGCCAGAAAGCAATCCTGGTTATAGCGGTTTCATCCGCGACGGCCCCACAGACCGGGGCGATCCAGGTCAGGAATAGGCAGAGCGTGTGGGCAAGGGCACCGCGGCCTCTTCTTCCGCGATGCGGCGCCGCTGAGCGCGGATCAGTTGTGACACCCGATACATGGCCACCCCGCGCATGACGAGGCTGATCGGAATGAACGCCCAAAATGTTACCCCCCAGACCATCGTCAGACCTGTTTCAAAGGTCAGCGGCTGCACCAGCAAGCTGGACAGATGCAAGATCACGGGTAGGGAGAATGGCAGGATAATCCCTAATAAAATGTTAACCTGAGCGTCGCGCTCGAGGCGCTGAACGACATCGACGCCCTTGGTGGGGTCAAAATTCGGAAGATTGATCCAAACGTTGAACGAACTGCCTTTCGACGGCCAGAACCTCAACGCCATCGTGGCAAGAAAGGCTCCAAGTCCGAGCAGGCACAGCACAAGGGCCAGTGACGCGCTTGCCATCACGCTCAGCAGATGCCCGACGGGCAATCCTTGGGGCAACGATAGCGCCAGCATCTTGACGGGGCTGAAGCTGAAATCAAAGACGTTCGCCAGCCACAGCGCAGTGCTTGAAAACGGCCCGTCCTGGCCGCTGGCAGCTTCGCGCTGCAACAACGTCAGGGCCAACACCACGACCACGAGCATTCCGAAGCGCATCCGGTTGTAAGGCTTTGCATCCCGAAATTCGATCAATCCCGGGTAGGCGGCGGCATATTCCGCCATCACCACGGCGGCCGAAATCAGCGCGATCAGCGTGACGGCCTGTGCCAGATCCTGAGAGATGCCGGGCAGCAGCATTGCCGGAAGCAACACCAAGACAGCGACCAGGAAGCCGCGCAAAAAGCTTTGTGCCACATGTGACATCGTCGTTCGACTGCCTCGCCTCGATCCCTGTTGCGGGGGTGTTCCGCGCAGGGTCTTGATTTTGTCGCGCAGCCCATTCAGGGGAAGCTGCCTTATTCTTGACACAATGTTGCCCATCTTTGGTCATCCTAGCAAGAGCCAGTCTTACTATCGGCAAGCGATGGGGCGTTTTCGAGGTCGAACTGTCGCGTCTTTGCATCAAATTTATGGAAAAAAAGCGGCACCCAGGCCGGATGCCGCCAAAAAAGTCTGAAAAATCAGGGGTCAAACCCAGGGTCGAGCCTGGGTTGCGCGCGCCTCGAAAGCATCAATTGACGCCACTTTTTCAAGCGACAGCCCGATATCATCCAGACCGTTGAGCAGGCAGTGCTTCTTGAACGGGTCCACGTCGAAGCTGAACACGGTACCATCGCTGCCTGTCACGGTCTGCTCGGACAGGTCAACCGTCAGGCGCGCGTTCGCACCCTTGCTGGCATCGTCCATCAGCGCATCGACCTGTTCTTGCGGCAGAACGATGGGGAGAATACCGTTCTTGAAGCAGTTGTTGTAGAAGATATCGGCGAAGCTGGTCGAGATGACGCAGCGAATGCCGAAATCGAGCAACGCCCACGGCGCGTGTTCGCGCGACGAGCCGCAGCCGAAATTCTCTCCCGCAATCAGGATCTCGGCATTGCGATAGGCGGGCTGATTCAACACGAAATCGGGAATTTCCGCGCCGTCCTGCGTGTAGCGCATCTCGTCGAACAGGTTCACGCCAAGCCCCGACCGCTTGATGGTCTTCAGGAACTGCTTGGGGATGATCATGTCGGTGTCGATATTGACCAGCGGCATGGGCGCGGCGATGCCTGTCAGGGTGGTGAATTTTTCCATATGTCGTCTCCTGGCTGGAAAACTTGGGGCTTTGCCCCAGGCCCCAGAGTATTTTGGGCAAGATGAAATCAGGCGGGTTCGCCCATCAATTCGCGCAGGTCGGTCAGGCGCCCGGTGATGGCGGCGGCGGCGGCCATGGCAGGCGACATCAGGTGCGTGCGACCGCCGCGACCTTGGCGGCCCTCGAAATTGCGGTTCGAGGTGGCGGCGCAACGCTCGCCCGGCGCAAGCTGGTCGGGGTTCATGGCCAAGCACATGGAACAGCCGGCCATGCGCCATTCGAACCCGGCATCGCGGAAGATATCGGCCAACCCCTCTTCCTCTGCCTGCGCGCGCACAAGGCCCGATCCGGGCACGACCATGGCGCGTTTCACCTTGATCTTGCGGCCCTTGAGGATGTCTGCGGCGGCGCGCAGGTCTTCGATCCGGCCATTGGTGCACGACCCGATGAAGACGGTGTCGATCTCGATATCGCTCAGCTTCTGGCCCGCGGTCAGGCCCATATAATCGAGCGCGCGGCGCGCGGCGTCGACCTTGCCGCCGGAAAAGCTGGCCGGGTCGGGCACGGTGGCGGTGATGGGCAGCACGTCCTCGGGCGAGGTGCCCCATGTCACGACAGGCGCGATATCTTCGGCGCGCAGGGTGATGACCTTGTCCCACTGGGCGTCATCATCGGAGTAGAGCGTTTTCCACCAGGCAAGCGCTGCTTCCCATTGCGCGCCTTTCGGCGCGTGGGGGCGGCCCTGAACATAGGCAAAGGTCTTTTCATCCGGGGCGATGATCCCGGCGCGCGCGCCGCCTTCGATGGCCATGTTGCACACGGTCATGCGCCCTTCCATCGACAGCTCGCGAATCGCCTGCCCGCAATATTCGATCACATAGCCGGTGCCGCCCGCCGTGCCGGTCGCACCGATCACGGACAGGGTGATGTCCTTGGCGGTCACACCCGGCGGCAGAGAGCCGGTGATTTCCACCTTCATGTTCTTGGATTTCTGCTGGATCAGCGTTTGCGTGGCCAGAACATGTTCTACTTCCGATGTGCCGATGCCATGCGCCAGCGCGCCGAACGCGCCGTGGGTGGCGGTGTGGCTGTCGCCACAGACCACGGTCATGCCCGGCAACGTCCAACCCTGTTCTGGGCCGACGATATGCACGATCCCTTGGCGCACATCCGACACCGGGTAGTAATGAATGCCGAATTCCTTGGCGTTGGAGTCGAGCGCCGCCACCTGGATGCGGCTGTCTTCGGGCATCTGGTCGGGATTGTCGCGCCCTTCGGTGGTGGGCACATTGTGGTCGGGCACGGCAATCGTGCACTGCGGCGCGCGCACCGTGCGCCCCGCCATGCGCAGCCCTTCGAAGGCTTGCGGGCTGGTCACTTCGTGAACCAGGTGACGGTCGATATAGAGCAGGCTGGTACCATCGGCATCTTCGTGCACGACATGGGCGTCCCAGATCTTGTCATAGAGGGTCTTTGGCATGGCTTGTACCTCTCGGGAAAAGCGGAAATTCGGCGTAACTTTGGAGCGCGCCCGTGGGCGCGCGGGCGCGATCAGGACAGTCGGGCCAGAACCGAACGGTTCTCGCGCGTGAAACGCTGCGGCAGGCGCGCGTGGTCTGTCATGTCGAAAAACCGATACATGCCGCGCTAGATACGCCTATTCCGGCCATATGGCAACGGTTTCGCGGCTGCGCATTTCTTCATCAAGAACGCGATTGCGCCGCGCAGGGTGATTGAGATAAGGCCGCGCGAATGTTATCTTGCACCCTATCGCAATTTCTGGAGGATCAGCCCCTGTCCTACTCCGACCCGACCGCCTTCGCGGCCCGCCCCGATTCTGCCGTGCCGCTGACAAGTGCGGCGATTCTGGACTTGGTCCTGTCGTCGCTGGATGATGACAAGGCCGAGGACGTGGTCCAGATTGACCTGAAGGGCAAATCCGCGATGGCCGACACCATGGTGGTGGCCTCTGGCCGGTCGACCCGGCAAGTGGCCGCGATGGCGCAAAAGCTGATGGACCACCTGAAAGAGACGTTCCGCCTGACCGTTCGCGTCGAAGGCAAGGAAACAGGCGATTGGGTGTTGATCGACACGGGCGATGTGGTCGTCCATATCTTCCGCCCGGAAGTGCGCGATTTCTACCAGTTGGAAAAGATGTGGCAGGATATCGGGCGCTCGGGCGGCTGATCTGGTCTGATGAAGCTGCGTATCTGCGCCATGGGCCGCCTGCGTAAGGGGCCAGGGCGCGCCCTGGTCGATGACTACCTGGCGCGGTTCAACCGGACTGGGCGCGCCTTGTCGCTGGGCCCCTGCGAAGAGCATGAGCTTGATGAGCGCAAGGCCGCAACGCCCGCCGCGCAAGCCCCGCTTCTGAAGCGGGCGATCCCGGAGGGCGCGCATGTCGTGGCGCTGGACGAACGCGGGGCGATGCTGAGCTCGCCCGAGTTCGCGCGCTTGCTGGCCGACACGCGCGACCGGGGTGCACACTGTATGGCCTTTGTCATTGGCGGTGCCGATGGTTTGGATGCCGAGTTGCGCGCGCGGGCAGACACGGTGCTGTCACTGTCGCACATGGTTTGGCCGCACATGTTGGCCCGCGTCATGCTGACCGAACAGATTTACCGCGCGGCGACAATCCTGTCTGGCAGCCCTTACCATCGGGATTAGAAGGCCAGCCACTAGCCCAGGACAAGCGTGACCGCCATCATTGCCGCAAAGGCCAAGGTCACGACCACGCCAATCGTCGCGCTGTCGGCCTCTTCCTGCGCTTCTGGCAGAAGTTCCGAAAAGATCATCCACAGCATGGCCCCTGCCGCCAGCCCAAGGCCCACGGGCAAGACCGGTGCAAAATACAGCACGAACAGAAAGGCGGGTACGGCAAGCAGCGGCTGAGGGAGGGACGACACAATCGCCCACAAGCCCGCCTTGGCCACGCTTGCGCCGCGGGGCACCATCACCAGCGCGATGGCCAGCCCTTCGGGCACGTTGTGCAGCGCGATGGCCACCGTAATCAGGTCGCCCAGTGGCCTGCCGCCGCCAAAGGCCACGCCCACGCCAATGCCTTCGGCGGCGGAATGCGCGGTCATGACGCCCATAATCATCAGCACCTTCATCGCGTCGGCGCCCTGCATGTCGCCAAGGCTTACCGAGCCTTGCCGGTCGAGCAGTTTTTTCACCAGCCAAATGGCGACCACCCCCAGGACGATGCCGCCAATCGTGCGTGGGCCGGACAGTTCGAACCCTTCGATGACAAGCGTGACACTCGCGGCGAGCATAAGCCCCGCGGCAAGCGCATTCCCCGTGGAAAGCGTGCGCCCTGACATGCGCCGTGCGGCCAGAAGCGGCAGCGCGCCAAGCCCCGTGGCAAGCGCGGTCACAAGGGCGGCGATGAAAACGATCAGAAGGGTTGGCTCGGTCATCCTGGCTATCCCATTATTAGAATAATTCTAAATTATGCCCGGCATTCTCGAAGTGCAAGCCAAAATCTGCATTGCCTAATTGATGTATTATTGATTTATAAAATTCGCTCTGCTACCAATTTCGGCAAGATGCCCGAAAACAGGGCGCGGGGGAGGGAATACATGACCATCGTTCCAGTAACGTCGGGCGACCTTGACGCAGCCGAAGTGTCGTGGTTCGCCGCGCTGTGTTCGGATGATTACCAGTTTCTGGGCGTGCCTGACGGCGTTTTGCGCTCGAGCTGGGACCATTGCAGTGATATTCTGAAATCGGCGGAAGCGCAGGGGTTTCGCAACATCCTGTGCCCGTCAAGCTACCAGGTGGGACAGGACACGCTCAGCTTCGTGGCCGCCGGGTCCCAGGTCACGGACCGCATCAACATGCTGGCCGCCATCCGCTGCGGCGAAATGCAGCCGATCATGCTGGCGCGCACCGTGGCCACGCTGGATCACATGCTGCAAGGTCGGCTGACGCTGAATGTCATCAGTTCCGATTTTCCGGGCGAAGTGGCCGACAGCGCCTATCGCTACAAGCGCAGTCACGAAGTGGTGCAGATCCTGCGCCAGGCATGGGAGCGCGACGAGATCAACCACGAGGGCGAGATCTACCAGTTCAAGGGCGTGCCGACCGCGCCCGCCAAGCCCTACCAGCAGAACGGCGGGCCATTGCTGTATTTCGGCGGCTATTCGCCCCACGCGTTGGAACTGTGCGCGGCGCAATGCGATGTCTACCTGATGTGGCCGGAAACAGAGGATCAGTTGGCCGACCGCATGCGCGCGGTTCACGAACGCGCGCAAGCGCATGGCCGGACCCTGGATTACGGGTTGCGCGTGCATGTCATTGTCCGCGATACCGAAGCCGAGGCGCGCGACTATGCCGACCACCTGGTCAGCAAGCTGGATGACGAATACGGCCAGCTTATCCGCGACCGCGCGCATGACAGCACCAGCCTTGGCGTGTCGCACCAGGCCCGCGCGCGGGAATTGGCCGATCAGTTCGGCTACACCGAACCCAACCTCTGGACCGGGGTCGGGCGCGCGCGCTCTGGCTGCGGGGCCGCGCTTGTGGGCAGTGCCGACCAGGTGCTGACCAAGCTGGAACGCTACCGCAAGATGGGCATTCGCGCCTTCATCTTCTCGGGCTATCCGCATCTGGACGAATGCCAGCAATTCGGGCGGCTGGTCATGCCGCATCTGAAGACCTGCTCGCTGCCGCATGAATACGGTCGCGTGCCAAGTGAAACACCGGCAACGCCCCTGGGCGTGGGGGAACGTGCCTGATGGAACGTATTGAGCTGACGGAAAACCTGAGCCTGTCGCGCCTTGTCTATGGCATGTGGCGGCTGGGCGACGATGCCGATACCGGCCCGGCCCATGTTCAAGCCAAGGTCGAAGCCTGCCTGGCCCAAGGCCTTACCACCATGGACCAGGCCGATATTTATGGCGGCTATACCGCAGAGGCGATCCTTGGGGACGCATTCCGCGCCGCTCCGGGCTTGCGCGACAAGGTGGAACTGGTCACGAAATGCGACATCGTGGCCCCCGTGGGCAAATTTGCCGGCGCAGGGGTAAAGCATTACGACACCAGCCCCGAACACATCCGCGCCTCGGTCGAGGCGTCGCTGTCCTACATGGCGACCGACCGGATTGACCTGCTGCTGATCCATCGCCCCGACCCGTTCATGGACCACCACGCCACTGGCGCGGCCTTGGACGCGCTTGTGACAGAGGGCAAGGTCCGCGCCGTGGGCGTGTCGAATTTCCGGCCATGGGATTGGGATTTGCTGCAATCGGCGATGACCGCCAAGCTGTGCACCAACCAGATCGAAATGAGCCTTCTGGCGCGCGACGCCTTCACCAATGGCGATTTGGCGCATCTGCAACAGTTGGGCGTGCCGCCGATGGCGTGGTCGCCCTTGGGTGGCGGTGCCCTGTTCGGCGAGGGCGCGGCGGCAAGGCGCCTGCACCCGCACCTGGAGCGGCACGCGCGGGCCAATGGTGTCGGCACCGACGCGGTCGCCATTGCGTGGCTGCTCGCGCATCCCGCGCGCATACTGCCGGTGCTGGGCACGAATTCTCTGGATCGGATCGGACGGATATCCGATGCGGGCAAGGTGAACCTGTCACGGGAGGACTGGTTCGAACTCTGGACCGCGGCATCTGGGCAGGAGGTGGCCTAACCCCGCGATCCGACAAAAATCATCAATGGGAGGAAGACCATGAAAACGACACTGACAACCACGGCCCTCGGGCTTGTGCTGGTCGCAGGATCGGCCAGCGCGCAGGAATTGCGCTTCATGTGCTACCAGGACGGCACCGAATGCGCCGCTTGGGAAGCGCAAATGCCCGCGTTCGAGGCCGAGAACCCCGGCATCACCGTGAACGTGGACGAGGTGCCCTATGCCACGATCATCGAATCGTTGCCGGTGCAGCTGGAAGTGGGCGAAGGCCCCGATCTTGCCCGCGTGACCGACTACGGCGGCTTGGCGCGTTTCATGCTGGATGTGCGGCCCTACGTGTCCGACCCGGAGGCGATCGAGGCGCGCTACGGCCAGTCGCTGGCCTGGGCGCGCGTGGGCGACAACAATCCCGACGGCATCTACAACATCGTGGACCAGCTGACCGCCACCGGCGGTTTCGCCAACAAGACCCTGTTCGAACAGGCCGGCGTCGAGATGCCGGGTGCCGGTGCCACTTGGGCCGAATGGGCTGAAGCCAGTCGCGAAGTGCGCGATGCCGTGGGCATCGATTTCGCCATGGCCATCGACCGCACCGGCCACCGCTTCGCGGGCCCGGCCATGTCCTACGGCGCGCAGTATTTCGACGAAAATGGCGATCCCATCCTGGTCGATGACGGCTTCCGCAGCTTTACCGAGCAATTCGTCGCATGGCACGAAGACGGCACGCTGGCGCGCGATGTCTGGGCCGGTGCCGGGGGCGGCACCTACCAGGACGCCGCCGCCGAATTCATCAACGCCAACCTTGTGATGTATTATTCCGGCAGTTGGCAGATCGGGCGCTTTGGCCGCGATATAGGCGACGCGTTCGACTGGGTGGCCACCGGCGGCATTTGCGGACCCGAAGCCTGCACCGGCATGCCGGGCGGTGCCGGGATTGTCGGTCTCAAGCAGACAGAGCACCCCGAGGCGGTGGGCAAGCTGATGGAATTCATGGCCCGCGACGACGTGCAAGCCGCCGTTCTGGCGCAGACCCGCAACATCCCGGCAAATTCTGCATTGCAAGAGCAGGGGATCGACTATCAGGATGTGAGCGACGATGTGAAAGCGGCCCTGACCATCTTCGCTGGATCCATCCCGACCTTCGCTGATAGCGCCTATGCGTTGCAAGGTTATGCCAATAACCGGGCCATCTATACCTCGACGCCCGCGCGGATCACGCAGGCCATCGTGGGCGAGTTGTCGCTGGACGAGGCGCTGACCCGGCTTGATTCCGATATCGCAGAGGCGATTGCGCAGTAGGCTTCACCGCGTGCAAAATGGCGACCGGCCCGCGGGCTTTGCGGGTGGGCCGGTCGCGGTCAGGGGAGGGGGGACGATGCTGAAAACCACGGCAGTTCAACTATACGAAGGCGCGTTCAACCTGTTCGAGCGCCCGATGCTGGCACTTCAAAAGCTGTTCGGCCAAAGCCGGATCGCATGGGTGTTCCTGCTGCCCAACCTGCTGATATTCGGGCTGTTCACCTTTCTACCGATTATCCTGAATTTCGTGTTCGCCACCACGGGGGGCGACCGCATCCTGCTGGGCGACCGGCCTTTCGTGGGCACCGAGCATTTCGCGAGCCTGCTGGATTGCGAAAGCTATTTCGACCCGAATTCCTGTCACCGCGACCTGTTCTGGCGCGCTGTCGGCAATACCGGCTGGTTCGTGCTGATGCAGGTCGGGTTCATGATCCTGTTCTCTCTCATCACCGCGTTGATCCTGAACCGCGACATCGTGCTGCGCGGGTTCTTTCGCGCGGTCTTCTTTTACCCGGTGCTGCTGTCGCCGGTGGTTGTGGCGCTGATCTGGAAGTGGATATTGCAGCGCAATGGTGTGCTGAACGCGGGCCTTGAAGGCAGCGGTATGGGCACGGTCAACTGGCTGTTGGAGGCCGACTGGGCCTTTTTCTGGGTCGTCTTCGTGTCGATCTGGTGCAACATGGGCTTTTATGTGCTGATCCTGCTGGCGGGGCTGCAATCCATCCCGTCGGACGTGTATGAGGCCGCCGAGATGGACGGCACCCCGCGCTGGCGGTCGTTGTTGCGCATTACCCTGCCGCTGTTGATGCCGACGATGCTGGTGGTCATGGTGCTGTCGGTCATCCGCGCGGTGCAGGCCTTCGATGAAATCTACGTTCTGACCGGCGGCGGGCCGGGGTCGGCCACGACGCTGCTGATCCAGTATATCTATGATGTCGGCTTTGCCACGCGCCCGCGCTTCTATGGGCTGGCGGCGGCGGCCTCGCTGCTGATGGCGGGGGTGCTGTTCGTGCTGACGATGATGCAACTGGCCGCGACGCGCAAGCAATCGGGGGATAACTGATGTTTGGCTGGCTATTGGGGCGGCGGGGTCGCAACGCGTTCGACCTGACCGACTGGATGTCCTTCGGCTTTCTTGGGCTTGGCGTGATCCTGATGCTGGGTCCCGTGCTGTGGTTGGTCCTGTCCAGCTTCAAGACCGAAGCCGGATTGCAGGAATACCCGCCCAAGTTCCTGCCGCTGGCCCCGATAGAGGTTCAGGTCGATGGCTACGACCAGCCCTTGCAGATGTTCACCGTCACGAGCGGCGAGCATGCCGGGCGCGAGTTGGCACAGGTGCGCCGCATCGGCCTGAACGCGCAGATGGTGGACCCCGCCAACCCGTCCGAACGCTTGAACGTGGCGATCGGCGACCGCGAACCGCTGCGTGAATTCGGCATTGCCTCGGAAAACTACTCCGGTGTGTTCGAGCGCTTCAATTTCATGCTGTATTTCTGGAACTCGACCTTCATCACGGTGGTGGCCACGGTGCTGACGGTGCTGTTCAATTCCATGGCCGCGTTTGCGCTCGCGAAATACAAGTTCACCGGGCGCAACGCGGTGTTCGTGCTGATCATCGCGACCCTGATGATCCCGCCAACCATCACGCTGGTGCCGTTGTTTCTGGTCATATCCGAAATGGGCATGGTCAACAGCCACTGGGGCGTGATCTGGCCCGCGATTGCGACACCCACGGGTGTGTTCCTGCTGCGCCAATACATGCTGACCATCCCCGATGACCTGCTGGATGCCGCCCGGATGGACAATGCCAGCGAATGGAAAGTGTATTGGAAGATCGTGCTGCCCTTGTCGGCGCCCGCGCTGGCGGTTTTGATAATTTTCTCGGTCATGTGGCGGTGGAACGAATTCCTGTGGCCACTGATCGTGCTGAACCGGTCCGAAGTGTTCACGCTGCAACTGGCGCTGAATTCGTTCCAGGGCGAATTGCAGACAAACTGGTCCAGTCTGCTGGCGATGACGGTGCTGACGCTGCTGCCGATCACCATCGTCTTTGCGTTCTTGCAGAAATACATCACGCAGGGCATCGCCCAATCCGGCGTAAAATGAGCGCCTGCGGTGCAAGGCTTTTGTTCAGGGGGCTTTGCCCCCGTCGCCTGTCGGCGACTCCCCCAGGATATTTGGGGCAAGATAACGGGGAGGAGGGAGTATGGCTGGACTGTCGCTGAAAGGCATCGTCAAGGAATTTGGCGCGGTGCGGGTGATCCACGGGGTGGATCTGGAAATCGGGGATGGCGAGTTCTGCGTCTTTGTCGGTCCGTCCGGCTGCGGGAAATCGACCCTGTTGCGGATGATTGCCGGGCTGGAGGATATCACCGATGGTGACCTGGTGATCGGGGGCGCGCGGGTCAATGACCAGCGCGCCAGCGAGCGCGGGCTGGCCATGGTCTTTCAGACCTACGCGCTTTACCCGCATATGAGCGTGCGGGCGAACCTGGCCTTCGGGTTGGAGAATATCCGCATGGCCCGGGCCGAGATCGACACCCGCGTGGATGAGGCCGCGCGCATGTTGCAATTGGAGCCCTACCTGGACCGCAAACCCAAGGCGCTGTCGGGCGGGCAGCGGCAGCGCGTCGCCATCGGGCGCGCGGTGGTGCGCGAACCCAAGGTGTTCCTGTTCGATGAACCCTTGTCGAACCTCGATGCCGAATTGCGCGTGACCATGCGCGGCGAGATCGCGGCACTGCATCGGCGCATTGGCAACACGATGATTTATGTCACCCATGACCAGGTCGAGGCGATGACCATGGCCGACCGGATCGTGGTCCTGCGCGACGGGCGTATTGAACAACAAGGCGCGCCGATCGAGCTGTATAACCGGCCCGAAAACAAGTTCGTGGCGGGATTCATCGGGTCGCCCCGGATGAATTTCATCGCCTGCGAAGTGGTCGAGGGCGACGGCGCGGGCGTGCGCCTGCGCGATCCGTCCGGGCGCGAATTGCGGGCCAGTGTCGACGGGCGCGGGCTGAACCCCGGCAACAAGGTCGATCTGGGTGTGCGGCCCGAACATTTGCACCCGGTGGCCGAGGGCGAGAACGGGATCACCGCCAAGGTCGAGAATATCGAGCAACTTGGGGGCGAGAGTTACCTCTATTGCCGTGGGCCGGACGGGGTAGAGGTCACGGTTCACATGTCCGGCCAGACCGCGCTTGCGCGCGGCGCAGAGGTGGTTCTGGGCGTGCAGCCTGACCTGTGCCACGTATTCCGCAGTGACGGTGCGGCGCAACCGCGGCTACGCCTGGGCGAGGCGGTGGGCTAGGAACCATGGACGATGCGCCCAGCGGGGCCTTGCCGCGCTACCAGCAGATCAGCGAGCTGTTGATCCGGGACATTGCTGCCGGGCGCTTGATGGATGGCGCGCGGCTGGCCCCGGAGCGCGAAATGGCCGCCGATCTGGGCGTCGCCGTCGGCACCTTGCGCAAAGCCTTGCAGGACTTGGCGGCCAAGGGCTTGCTGGAACGCGTGCAGGGGTCGGGCAACTATATTCGTGCGCTGCCAGAAGTGGACAGCATCTACGCGCTGTTCCGGCTGGAGTTGGTCACGGGGGGAGGCTTGCCCTCTGCCAAGGTGCTGGACGTGGCTCGTCTGCCCAAACCCGCGCATCTGCCGGATTTCGGGCGCGATCCGGAGGCGCATCGCATTCGCCGTCTGCGCTTGCTGTCCGGTCATCCCGCCGCCGTGGAAGAAATCTGGCTGGATGCAAGTCATGCCCCGGAGTTGCGGGCCGAGGATTTGTCGCAATCGCTGTATCTGCATTACCGCACGCGGCTGGGCTTGTGGATCGCGCGGGCCGAGGACCGGATCGGTCTGGGTGCGGTTCCGGGTTTCGCGCCCGATGGCTTTGGCTTGCGCCCCGGCGACTTGGCCGGGCATATCCTTCGGGTTAGCTGGTCGCAGAAGAACCAACGCGCGGAAGTGTCGGAAACCTGGTTTGACCCGAATGTGGCGCGCTACGTGTCGCGCCTGAAATAAGGAAACAAGAATGAGCAAGGCAATTTGTTACGGCATGATCGGCTGTGGCATGATGGGGCAGGAACATTTGCGCAATATCGCGCTGATCGAGGGCGCGCATGTGGGCGTGATCCACGAGCCGGATGCGGACATGCGCGCCCAAGCCGCGGCGATAGCGCCGGGCGCGCGGTTCGTGGACAGCGTGGAGCAGGTCCTGGCGGCCGAAGAGGTCGCGGCACTTGTCGTCGCCAGTCCCAACCACATGCATTTGCCGCAGTTGGAGCAGATCGCGCGCGCGCATCCGCGCCCGGTTCTGGTGGAAAAACCACTGTTCACGGATGTGCTCGACCTGGACCGGGTGCGCGGGCTGGCGCTGGAGGCACCAGTCTGGGTGGCGATGGAATATCGGTACATGCCGCCCGTTGCCGCGTTGATAGCGGCTGCCGGGCAGGCCACGGGCGGGGTCAAGATGCTGACCATCCGCGAACATCGATTCCCGTTCTTGCCCAAGGTGGGTGCCTGGAACCGCTTCAACGCGCGAACCGGCGGAACGTTGGTCGAAAAATGCTGTCATTTCTTTGACCTGATGCGCCATATCCTGCGCGATGACCCGGTGCGGATCATGGCGTCGGGCGGGCAGGACGTGAACCATCTGAACGAAAACCATGACGGTCGGACGCCCGATATCTGGGACAACGCCTATGTGATTGTCGATTTCAAAGGCGGCGCGCGGGCCATGCTGGAATTATGCATGTTCGCCGAAGGTGCGCGCTACCAAGAGGAAATCGCGGCCATTGGCCCCAAGGGCAAGATCGAATGCCTTGTGCCAGGTCCGGGGCGGTTCTGGCCTGCGCATTTGGGCGACACGCCCGTGCCGCAACTGATTGAAAGCCCGCGCGACCCCAAGGGCCCGCGCGCCATCGAAATCCCGGTGGACCCCGCGCTTCTGGCGGCGGGCGATCACAATGGGTCGACCTATTACCAACATGCCCGTTTCGCCGATGTGGTGCGCGGGCAGGGCGATGTCGAGGTCGGGCTGGATGACGGTGTCTGGGCGGTGCTGATGGGCATGGCAGCGCAGGAATCCGCGCGCACGGGGCGTGCGATGGCCATATCTGACAGAGGGTTCACGCCGGCCTGACGTCTTTGGGCTGGATTGGCCGCCGGTTTCGCGTTAGTGTTCCAACCAGACCCGGAAAACGGGCAAATCAGGCAACCCGAGCAGGACAGCCCAATGACGGAAATGGTCTATGGCACCGCGCCAGTGCGCGTGGAAGATCCGATTCTGCCGCGCTGGTGGCGCACGATCGACAAGATGACACTGACCTCGGTGCTTTTGCTGATGGCCGTGGGGATACTGCTGGGCCTTGCCGCTTCGCCGCCGCTGGCGCAGCGCAACGGTCTTGATCCGTTTTATTACGTGGAACGCCAGGTCTTTTTCGGCGGCCTGGGTATCGGGGCCATGCTGCTGATTTCCATGGCCTCGCCCGAGCGCATCCGGCGCGTCGCGACCGTCGGGTTCTTGCTGACCCTGGTGGCGTTGATCCTGCTACCTGTTTTCGGCACGGATTTCGGAAAAGGTGCGGTGCGCTGGTACAGTCTAGGGGTCGGTTCCATCCAGCCATCGGAATTTCTGAAACCGATGCTGGCCGTGTTCGCCGCGTGGCTGATGGCCGCCAGTTCCGATGTGGGCGGTCCGCCGGGACGGGCCATGTCCTTTGGCGTGACGCTACTGGTCGTTGGCCTGCTGGTCATTCAGCCCGATTTCGGGCAAGCGGCGCTGGTCGCGGCGGGTTGGATGGTCATGTATTTCGTGGCGGGCGCGCCCATTTTCTTGTTGACCGGGCTGGCCCTTCTAGTTGTCGCGGGTGGTTATGTCGCCTATCACGGCTCAGAGCATTTCGCTCGCAGGATCGACGGCTTCCTCGCCGCAGAGGTCGATCCGCGCACGCAGATGGGCTATGCCCAGAACGCGATTTCCGAAGGTGGGTTTTTCGGCGCGGGCGTGGGCGAAGGCCGGGTGAAATGGTCGCTGCCCGATGCGCATACCGATTTCATCATCGCTGTTGCCGCCGAAGAATATGGCCTGATCCTTGTGGTGTTCATCATCGGTCTTTACGCCACGGTCCTGCTGCGATCCTTGTTCCGGTTGATGCGCGAGCGTGACACCTTCACGCGGTTGGCGGGCACCGGCATCGCGGTGGTTTTCTGCTTGCAAGCCATGATTAACATGGGTGTCGCGGTGCGGCTGCTTCCGTCCAAAGGCATGACTTTGCCACTTGTCAGCTATGGCGGGTCGTCGTTGCTTGCGACGGGTATCGCAATCGGTATGCTCTTGGCACTGACGCGCCAACGCCCGCAGGGTGAAATCGGCGAGATCCTCTCGCGGCGCGAATAGGGGGCAACCATGGCCAAGGCACCGCTCATCCTGATCGCGGCTGGTGGAACCGGGGGGCATATGTTCCCCGCGCAGGCATTGGCCGAAGCGCTGTTGGCGCGCGGCTGGCGGGTCAAGCTGTCCACCGACGCGCGCGGGGCGCGCTACGCGGGCGGCTTTCCCGATGCGGTTCGGATCGACACCGTCAGTGCGGCGACCTTCGCGCGCGGCGGGCTGGCCGACAAGATCAAGGTGCCGTTCAAGCTGGCGCTTGGGGTGTTGGGCGCGGCCTTTGGCATGCTGGTTGACCGGCCCCGCGTGGTGGTGGGCTTTGGCGGTTATCCATCCATCCCGGCGCTAGGGGCGGCGTGGCTGCTGCGCGTTCCGCGCATGATCCACGAACAAAACGGCGTTCTGGGCCGGGTGAACCAACTTTTTGCGCGGCGCGTGAACAAGTTGGCATGCGGCACATGGCCAACCGAAGGGACGGACGGGTTGAATGCCGAGTTTACCGGCAACCCCGTGCGCGCGGCGGTGCTGGAACGGGCGAGCGCGGGCTATATTGCGCCCGGCGACTACCCCATGGACCTGCTTGTGATCGGCGGTTCCCAGGGCGCGCGCATCCTGTCCGATGTGGTGCCGGATGCGATCAGCGCGCTGCCGGATGAGCTGAAACGCAACCTGACCGTCGCCCACCAGGCCCGCGAGGAAGACATGGAGCGTGTTGTCGCCGCCTATGAAGCGGGCGGTGTGAAGGCCGAAATCGCGCCGTTCTTTCCCGACATTCCCCGCCGCCTGTCGGAATGCCAGCTTGTCATCAGCCGCGCCGGGGCGTCTTCCGTGGCGGATATTTCAGTAATCGGCCGTCCGTCGGTACTGGTACCCTATGCCGCCGCGGCGGCGAACCACCAGGCCGCGAATGCGCGCATGCTGGGCGGCGTGGATGCCGCCGTGGTCTACCCCGAAAGCCAGTTCACCGCGCCTGCCTTGGCAGAAACCTTGCAGTGTATCCTCAGCAAACCCGATGCCGCCGCGGGAATGGCCCAAGCCGCCCTGGGTGCGGGCCGCCCGGATGCCACCGAGGCCCTGACCGCGTTGGTCGAGGCGCTTGCAAGAAAGGAACGCCCATGAGTCCCGCAACCAAGCTGCCGACCGATATCGGCCCGATTCATTTCATCGGCATTGGCGGGATCGGAATGTCGGGCATCGCCGAAGTGCTGATGACCCATGGCTACCGCGTGCAGGGCTCCGACCTGAAAACCAGCGCGATCACCGAGCGCCTGCAAAGCCTTGGGGCAGAGGTGTTCATCGGCCAGCGGGCGGAAAATGTGGACGCTGCCGCCGTGATCGTGGTGTCCACCGCGATCAAGCCGGACAACCCCGAACTGCAAGCCGCGCGCCGCGCCGGCCTGCCGGTGGTGCGCCGGGCCGAGATGCTGGCGGAACTGATGCGCCTGCGCTCGAACATTGCCGTGGCGGGCACGCATGGCAAAACCACGACCACCACCATGGTCGCGGCGCTGCTGGATGAAGGGGGCTTGGACCCGACCGTCATCAATGGCGGCGTGATCCATGCCTATGGGTCCAACGCCCGCGCGGGCGAAGGCGAATGGATGGTGGTCGAGGCCGATGAGAGCGACGGCAGCTTCAACCGCCTGCCCGCGACCATCGCCATCGTGACGAATATCGACCCCGAACACATGGAGCATTGGGGCAGCTTCGACGCGCTGCGCAAGGGCTTCTACGATTTCGTCAGCGGCATTCCCTTTTACGGGCTGGCCATCTGCTGCACCGATCACGCCGAAGTGCAGGCGCTTGTGGCCAAGCTGACAGACCGTCGGGTCGTGACCTTCGGGTTCAACGCGCAGGCCGATATCCGCGCGATCAACCTGCGGTATGACGCGGGCGTGGCGCAGTTCGATATCGCCCTGCAGGACGAAGGGCGCGTGATCGAGGGCTGCTCGCTGCCCATGCCGGGCGATCACAACGTGTCGAATGCGCTGTCCGCCGTGGCGGCGGCGCGGCACCTGGGGATGAACCCGTCCGAAATACGCAGCGCATTGGCCAAGTTCGGCGGCGTCAACCGCCGCTTCACCCGCGTGGGTGTGGTCGATGGGGTGACCATCATCGACGATTACGGCCACCACCCGGTCGAGATTGCCGCCGTCCTGCGCGCCGCGCGGCAGGCGCTGGGCGGGTCGGGCCGCGTGATTGCCGTGCACCAACCGCACCGCTACACGCGCTTGTCCAGCCTGTTCGACGATTTCTGCACCTGCTTCAACGAGGCCGACGTGGTCGGCATTGCCCCCGTCTATGCCGCGGGCGAAGACCCGATTCCCGGCGCCAGCCGCGATGACCTTTTGGCAGGCCTCGCCGCCCATGGCCACCGCAACGCGCAAGCGGTGGATACCGAGGAAGCGCTGGAAGCGCTGGTCCGCGCCCATGCCAAACCCGGCGACATGGTCGTCTGCCTTGGGGCAGGCACGATTTCAGGCTGGGCGCATGGTCTGGTGCCACGGCTGAAGGCAGCGGCTTGACTGCGGCGGCTTGTCCCTTGTGTTCGCCACCGGACGAAAGAATCCCACTGACCGCTTCAAGCCATTTTACAGTATCGTCATGATGCGGTGAACGGCGGCAGCCACAATCATTCACATACTTGCCGAAATCTGAATGGTTTTGCAGAGTTTCTCTGTCTGGGTTTACCTTCTGGTACTATGATTGCGGACTTGGAGAGACAGAAGCGACCATTTGTGGCCAGAACGGCTAAGTGTTTCAGAGATTTCTAGAAATCCTTGTAAGGAAATACATCTGTGATGTTCCTCCAACAACAAAGTCGCCAATGATCCGGAAAATTCGATTTCCAGTTCCGAGTGAGCCGTTCTCTATTAGCACATCGCTGTCAAACCTAGCTATTCTACCCCTAACGCAATCGCCATGCCCAAAAAGTGGAATGTCTACAAAATCGCTTGCCTCGGAGACACTGAACTGCTCGGGCCTTTGCTTTTCCGTGAAGCACTCATCCCAGTCTTCGGTTAGTGTGTCGTATGTAATATCAAGACGTACATACTCATTAAAGCTCTTTGATAGAAATTTCTCAAATCTCTGATTATCCTGCTCGCAATATTCTTGAACATTACAAACATAAAAGCGTTGCTCATTGCCTATGAGAAATCGGCTCTTTATGGCCGGCGTAGTTATTGATGATATAAAACCTATAATTGGAGAAAGAGCCGCAACAGCCGTAAGCAATGCAATTCCTCGAATAAAGATTCGCGATAATCCGTGTTTCACTTAAAAATCTCCAATTTATAGAAACAACACCGACCATTCACGCAATTTAATCATACACAATAGCTGCGCATCTCAACTCTGCCTCGAGGAGGGATGAAAGTCGGCAAGGGTCAGCATCGTCCGCGTAGCCGCCCCTCGCCCCACATGTCGAAACCTCGTGTCAGATCCAGAATACCAGATCACACCCAGTCAAAAAACCCGGCAGGCGCGCGCCCGCGTAGTTCTGCCGCCAGTTCGCGGCCAAGCG
>JAAAPG010000011.1 GCA_009908405.1 Alphaproteobacteria bacterium
CCGCGATCAAAGCCGGACGCTGTTCAAGACGATCCCCGACACGATGAAGGGCTTTGGCACGTTGTCGAAAGCCGCCAAGGAAAGCCCGGCAATCGGGGTGAAGGAAAAGGAATTCGTGGCGCTTGGCATTGCCGTTGCGGTGCGCTGCGAACCCTGCATCGCCTTTCACGTCGAAGCGCTGATGAAAGCGGGCGCAACCCGCGAAGAGCTGGGCGACGTGCTGGCCATGTGCATCCAGATGGGCGGCGGCCCGGCGGTGATGTATGCGGGCAAGGCGCTGGAATGCTGGGACCAGCTTTCGGCGGCTTGACCTGATTGCGCGGCTGCGCCGCAAGTCCTTATGCTGCGCCCTGCCTTGCGGCAGGGCGTTTCGCGTAATCCGGGACAGGATGACATCAATACCCCAAGGCACAACCATCCTTGCGCGGGTCCGACGCCCCTTCCAGCAGGCCATTGTCATGGATACGGATCGCCTGCGCACCGCCACGCGGGCCGGGCGACGGGACAATCTTGTGGCCAAGATCGGCCAGCGCCCGCGCGGTCGGGCTTGGATAGCCGGTTTCCAACGCCAGCGCGCCGCCCTCGGCAAAGGCGCGCGGCGCGTCGATCGCGGCTTGCAACGTCATGCCGTGGTCGCGCAGATTCGTGAGCAGCCGCGCATGGCCGACCGGCTGATACGCCCCGCCCATGACACCGAAAGGCATCGTGATGCGCCCGCCCTCGCCCAGCATTGCCGGGATGATCGTGTGCATCGGGCGTTTGCCGCCCGCCATCTCGTTCGGGTGCCCTTCGGCCAGCGTGAACCCCGCGCCCCGGTTCTGGAACAGAATGCCGAACTTGTCCGAGGCCAGCCCGGACCCGAAACCGTGAAAGATGGAATAGATCAGTGATACCGCCATGCGGTCGCGGTCGACCACCGTGATATAGACCGTGTCACGGTGGATCGCTTCGGTCAGCGGGGCGACATCGGGCAACACGCGCTTTGGGTCAATCAGGGCCGCCAGTTCTGCGGCGGTTTCCGGCGCAAGCATATGCGCCAGCCGCGTAGTATGGTCAGGATCGCCGATGAAGCGGTTTCGTGCGTCATAGGCCAGCTTGGTGGCCTCTGCTTCCAGATGCGCGCGCCTTGGGCCAAGCGGGTCCAGGCTGGCCATATCGAAATGTTGCAAAATGTTCAGGATAAGGCTGGCAACCGCGCCTGTTCCATTGGGCGCATGTTCGAAAAGGTCAAGCCCGCGATAGGCACTTCGGATCGGGTCGCCATAGGTGCAGCCGGTCGCCGCCAGATCGTCAAGCGTATGAACGCCGCCCAAGCCGCGCAGGCTGTCGATCAGGTCTTGCGCGACCTCACCTTCGTAAAACCCGGCGCGACCATCGCGCGCGATGCGGCGCAGCGCCTCGGCCTGCCCCGGCGCGCGAAACATCTGGCCCGCATGCAACGGCGCGCCCGCGTTCAGGTAATGCGCCTTTGCTGCGCCTTGCAGATGGTCGATCTCTGCCCAGTCATGGGCCACGCGCGGCGCAACGGGCACACCGGCTTCGGCGTAGTGGATGGCAGGCGCAAGCGTGTCGGCCAAGCCAAGGCGGCCCCAGTCGGCGCCGAGTCGGCAGAACGCATCGACCGCGCCGGGCAACGTAACCGATTCGACCCCGTAGACCGGCACGGCGCTTAGACCCCGCGCGCGCAACACCCCAGCATTCGCCCCGGCAGGCGCGCGGCCAGACCCGTTGAGCGTGACGATCCGCTCTTGCCCCGGCGGTTTCATGAGCACGAAACAATCGCCGCCCAGGCCCGTCATCTGCGGTTCGCACAGGCCCAGCAGCACGCCCGCGCCAATGGCCGCGTCGACCGCGTTGCCGCCCTGTTGCAGCAGGTCAAGCGCGACTTTCGCCGCGAGCGGATGCGAGGTGGCGCACATCCCGTCGGTTGCGAAAACGGCCGAGCGGCCGGGAGCTTGAAAATCGCGCATGGTTCCTCCGAAATCTGCTTCAGGTCTAGCCCGCGCGCAGACATAAAAAAACCCCGCCATTGCTGGCGGGGTAAGTGGGCGCCCCGGCGGGTAACACAGGGCACCGGCGGTAACTGGGATCAATCGTGCATTTCGGCCCGGATTTGCTGGCGCAAAATGTCGATTGGAATAAGTTTGCCGTCGCGCTTGAACTGCCAATAGGTCCAGCCGTTGCAAGAGGGCGCGCCTTCCAGCGCGGCCCCGACCTGGTGGATGGACCCGCGATGCTCGGCGCTGACCAGAGACCCGTCAACGCGCAGCTTGGCCGCCTGCCCGCGCGAATTGACCAGCACTTCACCGGGGCGCAACAACCCGCGTTCGACCAGCGTGCCAAAGGCGACACGCGGCTGCGCGCGTTTCGACACGGTGGTTTCCAGCGAATCGCCGTCCAGCGGGCGCACTTGGCCCAGGCGTTTGGAAGCCACCTTGCGGTAACTTTCCTCGCGTTCAATGCCGATATACTGGCGCCCCAGAAGCTTGGCGACCGCGCCCGTGGTGCCAGTGCCGAAGAAAGGGTCCAGCACCACGTCGCCGGGGTTGGTGGTGCCGATCAGCACACGGTGCAGCAACGATTCCGGCTTTTGCGTGGGATGCGCCTTCTCGCCGGTCTCGTCCTTCAACCGTTCATGGCCCGAACAAATCGGCAGCACCCAGTCCGAACGCATCTGCACGCCTTCGTTCAATTCCTTCAAAGCTTCGTAGTTAAACGTGTATTTCGCACCTTCGGATTTCGACGCCCAGATCATCGTTTCATGCGCGTTGGTCAGGCGCTTGCCGCGAAAGTTCGGCATCGGGTTCGATTTGCGCCAGACCACGTCATTCAGCAACCAGAACCCCTGATCCTGCAAGGCGGTGCCCACACGAAATATGTTGTGATACGACCCGATCACCCAGATCGCACCATTCGGTTTCAGCAGGCGGCGCGCCGCGGCCAGCCAGGCGCGGGTGAACTGGTCATAGACCTTCAGGCTGTCGAACTGGTCCCAGGCGTCATCGACCGCATCGACCTTGCTGTTGTCCGGGCGGTGCAGGTCGCCGCGCAATTGCAGGTTATAGGGCGGGTCTGCAAAGATCAGATCAACGCTTGCTTCCGGCAGCGCGTTCATCACCTCTATGCAATCGCCATCCAGTATCTGGTCCAGTGGGAGCATCTTCGCACCCTTTGCCGCGTCTTTGACTGCCATCTGTGTGCCTCTGCATCCACGCCTTTGCGTGTGTTGTTGCACCAGAGGATGATTCATCCGCGGTCATACGTCAATTTCTAATCGAATCAGCGTGTTAAAAAACTTTCTTCAAGTGGAATCCGGACACAAGATTTTGCGTATTGGCTTGAAAGAGCGTCTATGCTCAGGGGTTGGGCCCAGTTTGGCTATGGCATTTAGGTGACACATGGTTGGATAGCCCGCATTCCGGTCCCATCCATAGCCGGGATATTTCAGCGCCAGATCGGCCATGATCGCGTCGCGGGTTGTCTTGGCAATGATCGACGCCGCCGCAATCGACACCGACCGCCCATCGCCCTTTACCACGGCTTCTGCCGGGCAAGGCAGGTCGGACGGCAGGCGGTTTCCATCGATCAGCACATAATCAGGCGGCACCGATAGCGCCGCAATGGCACGGCGCATGGCAAGGAAGGTTGCTTGCAAGATATTCAGCGCGTCAATCTCTGCGGGGCTGGCATGTCCGACACCAAAATCGGCATGCCGTTCGATCCGGGTCAAAAGGGACGCACGGGCGCGCGCCGACACGCGCTTGGAGTCGCGCAACCCTTCTGGCAGATGCTGCGGGTCAAGCCAGACCGCCGCCGCCGTGACCGGGCCGCAGAGCGGGCCGCGCCCGACCTCGTCAACGCCCACGACCCGCAGCGCGCCATCTTCCATGGCGGCTTGTTCATACTGGAAATCCGGAAATTCGCCCATCTTTCAGACTTGGTCCATGACGTCGCGCGATGCAAGCGCGGCCGCGTGTTATCTGATAACCAAGCAATTCACCCGCCCCGATATTGCCTAGCAGGCGTGGCGGTGTCACTGTTCGCACATGACACGGATATTGACGATGACCGCCGCCTTGCTTCTGGCGCTTGCGACGCAAGCCTCGGCGCAATGCTACGCGGATTACAAGGCAAAGCAGGACAACCCCTTGCGCCTTCAATACGGGCTGATCGAACTGCCCGACTCTGCTTGCGGGTCGATCGCGGCAGCCACTCGCTACGCCACGCCCGTGGTCGCGGGTTCGGGCTGGACCTTGTTGCAGATCGAATCCATCCTGACGCGGACGCAATTCGAGGCGAGGAGAGCCAATGCCGGGGCCATCCATCTCCGCCGCTGACCTGACGCGGCATGGCAGCCGCGCCCTGATGCTGGGCATTGGCGGCATTGTCGGCGTTCTGGCGCTGACGGCCGTGCTGTTGTTCCTGAACCTGCCCGATGCCAACGCCTTCAACGCGCGTGTGGAACGGGTGTTCGTGGAAAACGCGGATCTGACAACGGGGGCAGAGATCAAGCTGCTGGAGATATTGGCACAATCCGGCACGGCGTTTTCCGAAACGCTGGTCAGCTACCGCATTGTCATTTTCGTGTTGCTGGTCTTCGCGACGGGTTTGTTGGTCACATCGCTGTTCATGGTGGTCACGCTGGTCGTGCTGAACCGCCGCCTGGCCAAGGTTGAAAAGCAGGGTTTGCAGGTGTCGTCGCTGCTGATTGACCGGGCCACGAATACCGTGGGGATAAACGACATGGAATTCCGCCTGACCGCCGCCGCCGTCGAAACGCTGGCGGTGCTGGCAGAAGCGCGGCTGGACAATGACATGCTGACCGGCGCCGCGATCGAGTCGGTGATTTCCGGCCGGTCAGAGGCCGATTGCGACGAAGCGGCTGGCGCGACCCGGATCAAACGCCTGCGCGACAGCCTTGGCAACCAGTTGATAAGCGAGGTGCTGGTCAAGAATGTCGCGCGTCAAGGCTACATGCTGGCCATTGACGCGCGGGTTATTGATCTGCGTTAGGCGGCGGGCGCCTTGATCTTGCGCAGGTAGGGCAGCACGACCTCGACATCGCCGAATTTCTCGCGCGCGGCGTCGGTGTCCAGCGCAAGGCCGACGATCATGTCGTCACCGGCTTGCCAATCGGCGGGCGTGGCCAACGGCTGGCCCTTGGTCGCGACAATCGCGTCTAGCGCGCGCAGGATCTCGGCAAAGTTGCGGCCCACGGACATCGGGTAGATCAGCGCCAGTTCCAGCTTCTTATCCGGCCCGATGATAAAGGTCGTGCGCACGGTCGCGGAATCGTTCGCGGTGCGGCCATCGGACAAGTAGGCATCGGCGGGCAGCATGTCGTAGAGCTTTGCAATTTCCAGCTTGTCATCGGCAAAGATCGGGAAATTCAGCGGATTTCCAGACACTTTCTCAACATCGGCTTTCCATTGCAGGTGCTCTTCGACCGGGTCGATGGACACGCCCGCGATCTTGCAGTTGCGCTTGGCGAATTCGCCGGCCATGGCAGCGGCGGCGCCGAATTCGGTGGTGCAAACCGGCGTGAAATCCTTCGGGTGGCTGAACAGGATGGCGTAGCTGTCGCCGATCCACTCGTGGAAGTTCAACGTGCCTTCGGTGCTGTCAGCGGTGAAGTTCGGCACGATGTCGTTGATGCGCAGGGTCATGATGTCTCCGATGTTGTCGGGCGCAGAGGCCCGTTTAGAATGATTCCAGATATCACATTCAAACATCGTATTTTGAATGCGACATTTCGACCACCCTTGCGGGGTTTGGTCCAGGGTGAAACAGTGGCGCCAACGACCGGAGGATCAGATGCAAGACAAACGACAATTCTACATTGGCGGCGCGTGGGTGAACCCGCAGGCGGGCACGGATACGGATGTCATCGACCCCTCGACCGAGGAGCCGTGCGCCACCATCACGCTGGGCGGACAGGCGGACACCGACGCCGCCGTAGCGGCCGCGAAAGCCGCCCTGCCCGGCTGGATGCATTGCGACCCCGCCCTGCGCCTGAAGGCCGCCGAACGCGTCCTGGCGCGCTACCGCGACCACGCCGACCCGCTGGCCGAGGCCATGAGCCTGGAAATGGGCGCGCCCATCGACTTGGCGCGCAGCTCGCAGGTGGGGGCGGGCGAGTTCAATATCCGCAATTTCATCCGCGCGTTCGACAAGGTGGAATTCGACGCCCCCTTGGGCGATCACGCCCCCGACACCCGTATCATCCGCGAAGCGGTGGGCGTCTGTGCGCTGATCACGCCGTGGAACTGGCCGATGAACCAGATCACGCTGAAAGTGATCCCGGCGCTGCTGGCAGGCTGCACGATGGTGCTGAAACCATCGGAAATTGCGCCGCTATCCGCCCATATCTGGGCCGAGATCATGCACCAGGCCGACCTGCCGCCGGGCGTGTTCAACATGGTGCATGGCGACGGGCCGGGCGTGGGCACGCAGCTATCGGGCCATGCGGATGTGGACATGGTCAGCTTTACCGGCTCCACCCGCGCGGGCGTCGCTATTTCGAGGAACGCCGCCGACACGCTGAAACGCGTGCACTTGGAACTGGGTGGCAAGGGCGCGAATATCCTCTTTGCCGATGCGGACGAGAAAGCCGTGAAGCGCGGCGTGCTGCATTGCATGCAAAATACCGGCCAATCGTGCAACGCGCCCACGCGAATGCTGGTCGAGCGCAGCATATATGACCAGACGGTTGAACAGGCCGCAGACATCGCGCAATCCACGCAGGTCGGCCCCGCCAGCCAAGCGGGCCGCCATATCGGCCCGCTGGTCAGTGCGGCGCAGTTCGACAAGGTACAAGGGTTGATCGAGACCGGCATGACCGAGGGTGCGCGGCTGGTCGCGGGTGGCTTGGGCCGCCCCGAGGGCGTGAACCGCGGCTATTTCGTGCGCCCCACGGTCTTTGCCGATGTGACGCCCGACATGACCATCGCGCGCGCGGAGATCTTCGGGCCGGTCCTGTCGATCATGCCGTTCGACAGCGAAGAACAGGCGATCGCCATCGCCAATGACACGCCTTACGGGCTGACGAACTACGTTCAAAGCAGCGACGGCGCGCGCCGCAACCGCATGGCGCGGCATCTGCGGTCCGGCATGGTCGAGATGAATGGCAAATCACGCGGCGCGGGCGCCCCGTTCGGCGGCATGAAGCAATCGGGCAACGGGCGCGAAGGCGGCATCTGGGGGATCGAGGATTTCCTGGAGGTCAAGGCCGTCTCGGGCTGGGACATGTCCGACGCGTGATCGCCCGGCTTGACCCGCCCGCGCGGCACCGCATATCCCGCAAAGGGCGGGCGATCCGCCGTCATTTCCGATTGGACAGATCATGAGCACGCCGCGCGCGCGCAACTTGCGCCAAGGGTCCATCCCCGGCCATTTCCGCGCGCTGGCGGTGCCCGCGGCCATCGGAATGGTGTTCTCCACGCTCTATAACGTGGTTGACCTGTGGTATGCAGGCCTGCTGGGCACTCAGGCGCAGGCCGGCCTTGCCATTACCTTTCAGGTGTTCATGCTGCTGATCGCGTTTGGCGTGGGGCTGAGCAGCGCCATGTCGGCGCTGGTCGGCAATGCGCTTGGCGCGGACGACCCTGACACCGCCCGCCACATCGCGACACAGGGGCTGGTCTTTGGCATGCTGACCGCGCTCGCGCTGGGGATCGCCGGGATATGGGGCTCGCCCGCAATGCTGGCACTGGTGTCCGAACCGGGTGCCTATCGCGACGCGGCCAATGCCTATATGAACGTGATCCTGCTGGCGACCGCGCCCTTCCTGCTGGCGTTCGGTGGCAATGGCATTCTGTCGGCACAGGGCGACACCGAGTCGATGAAGCGCGCCCAGATCGCCGCCTTCTTCGCCAATCTGGCGCTGAACCCGCTCTTCGTGTTCGGGCTTCCGGGGCTGTTGCCCGGCCTTGGGTTCAACGGCATCGCGCTGGCCACCCTTGTCAGCCAGACGGGCGTCATGGTGTATATCTTGTGCCGCGTGATGGGGTCAGAGGTCATGCGCGGCCCGCAAGCCTGGCGCCCTGACCTGTTGCGCGGGCGCGAAATCGCGGCCCAAGCCCTGCCGGCAAGCTTTGCGATGATGATCCTGCTGGTCGCCGGGTTCTTCGTCCAGTTCTTCCTGAAGGACTTCGGCCCCTCCGCCCTGGCAGCCTACGGCGTCGGCCTGAGGATCGAGCAATTGATCCTCTTGCCGGGTCTGGGGTTGACGACCGCGCTTTTGCCGATCGTCGCGCAGAATTATGGCGCGGGCCAGCACGACCGGGTGCGTGCGGCGTGGTGGTTCTGCGTGAAAGCGGGCGTGGCGCTGATGCTGAGCGGTTCCGCCTTGCTGTGGTTCGGCGCGGCCCCGATGGTCGCCCTGTTCAGTTCCGACCCGGAGGTGATCGCCCTCGGCACCGATTACCTGCATGTCGATGGCTTCATTTTGCCGGTGTACCTGGTGCTGTTTGCCGTGAACTCCGTGTTGCAAGCCCTGAAACGTCCCATAGTCACCGTCTGGATCGGGCTGTGGCGACAAGGAATCGCGGTGGGCTTTTTCTGCTGGCTTTACGTCACGGTCTTTGACGGCGGACCATGGGGCGTGTGGTTCGGCATCGCAACGGCGGTGGTGACGGGGCTGGCCCTGTCCTTGTGGATGGTCGAGCGCGTGGCGCGCGGCGCGATAGGCGGCCTGCTTGTCGCGCCCGCCAACCGGGCGGTTTCACGCGGGTCCGGTTAGCAGCGGCAAAGCCGACCCCGAGAAGACGCTCCTGGAGCGGGTCGCGTTCATTCGTATGCACGCGACCCGCTCTAACCCTATGTGGTCGCGTGTCTTTATGCGCAAAACCGGGAACCACTTTTGCGCGACATGCTTTAATGATCCTGCCACAGGGCGGGGCGTTTTTCGATGAAGGCGCCGATGCCTTCCGCGGCATCATGGGTCAACATGTTGTCCACCATCACCTGACTGGCATATTCATAAGCATCGGCCAAAGGCATGTCGCGTTGCGTGTAAAACGCGCGTTTGCCGGTGGCGAGCGTCATGCTGGATTTGGACGCGATCTTGCGGGCCATTTCCATGGTCCTTGCCTGCACATCATCCGCCGCGACCGCCGCGTTTACCAGGCCGATTTCAGCGGCACGCGCGGCAGGGACCATGTCGCCGGTCAGCAGCATTTCCATCGCGTGCTTGGCCGACAGGTTGCGCGACAGGGCCACCATCGGGGTCGAGCAGAATAACCCGATATGCACGCCGGGCGTGCTGAATTTCGCGCTCTCGGCGGCGATGGCCAGATCGCAACTGGCGACCAACTGACACCCTGCGGCGGTCGCAATGCCGGAGACCTCTGCAATGACGGGCTTGGGACAGGCCACGATTCCCTGCATCACGCCAGAGCATTGCGCCATGACCTGCGCGAAATACGCGCGGCCCCGGTCAGGCGTATCACGCCCGGCGGTCATTTCCTTCAGATCGTGCCCCGCGCAAAAGGCCGGCCCGTTCGCCGCCAGCACGATCACCCGCACGGCCGGGTCCGCGCCGGCCTCGGCAAAGGCGGTGCCAAGCTCGGCCAGCATCGCCTCTGACAGGGCATTGCGACGCGCGACATCGTTCAGTGTCAGCCGCAGGACACCCTCATCCGACATTTCGCGCAGCAAAAGCGTGCCGTGGTGTTTCATGGGGCAGCCCTTTTCAGCGGTCAGGAGACGTTGATTTCGACACTGTCAGCCAGCGTATTGGCAATGAAACAGTAGCGATGCGCGCGGTGTTGCATCTGCGCCAGGTCGGCGGCGTCCACCGCGAAACCGGTATCGAACCGCACCACGGGGTTCAGGTCGATCCGTGTCACCGACATTTGCCCCTTGGCGTTCTTGCCCAGATGCGCTTCGGCGTGATCGTGGTAACTGGCCACCGGCCAGCCTGCCTTGGCGCATAACGCTAGGAAGGTCATCATGTGACAACTCGACAACGCGGCGGCCAGCGCCTGTTCTGGGTTCGTATGCTCTGCACGGCCGCCCCAATCGGGGGCGGCATCGACAGTCAGCTCATGGTGGTCGCCGTAGTGCACGCTGTGCGCATTCGAATATTTTCCGGGTTCCAGCGCCGTTTCGGCACGGTGCCAGTTCAAGGAGATCGCAAGATCGGACATCGGATTGCGCCTCAGGCCAAGGCTTGTGCCGGTGCCGCCGCCCCGGTCGCGGCCAAGCGTTTGCGCGGGTCGTAGAATGGCCGCTCGACGACCGTGGCGGTGGTTTCGCCCTGGTGCGTCAACACCTCCAGCCCGGTGCCAAGCTCTGCCACCGCGATATCGACCATGGCCAGCGCGATGTTCTTTTTCAGGCGCGGCGAGTAGACCGCCGAGGTCACCTTGCCCACGGGCGCGCCCCCCGCATTGACCGTCCAGAACGCGGTGTTCGGACCCGTCATCGGGTCGCCGTCAATAACCAGGCCGACCTGTTTGCGCGTGATCCCGTTGTCGCGCATGCGTTGAAGGGCGAATTTGCCGATGAAATCGGCCTCCATATCGAGGTTGACCAAACGGTCCAGGCCCAGTTCGAACGGGTTGGTGTGGATATCCGCATCGGCGTGATAGGACAGCATCCCGCCTTCGATGCGCCGAATGGTCGAGGTATGGCCGGGCTTCAGCCCGAACGCCATGCCGACCGCCATGATACGCTGCCACAGCGCATCGCCATAGGTCGAATCGCGCAGGTAGATCTCGTAGCCCAGCTCGCTCGACCATCCGGTGCGCGACACCACCAGCGGAATACCGTCCAGTTCCATCTCGCGGAACCAGTAATAGCGCAGGTCCATGATCTCGGGGCCGAACAGCGCTTCCATGATCTGGCCGGATTTCGGCCCTTGCAACTGCAGGGGCGACACGTCGGGTTCGCAGATGGACACGTGCAAGCCGGAATGCACGGCCACGCCCTGCGCCCAAAGCAGGATGTCGCTATCGGCGAGCGACAGCCAGAAATGATCCTCGGCCAGTTTCAGCAGGATCGGGTCGTTCAGGATGCCACCCTCGGCATTGCAGATCAGCACGTATTTGCACTGGCCGACCGCCATTTTCGACAAATCGCGCGGGGTCAGCATCTGAACGAATTGCGCGGCATCGGGGCCGGTGATTTCCACCTGCCGCTCGACCGCGACATCGCACAGGATCGCATCATTGACGAGGTTCCAGAAATTCTGTTCCGGGTCACCGAAATCCCGCGGGATATACATGTGGTTGTAGACAGAAAACCCGGCGGCCCCCCAGCGCACGGTCGCGTCGAAATAGGGCGATTTGCGGATCTGGGTTCCGAAGCCAAAGTCCTGAAGTTGCATGATGAATCCTACCCTTGATTGTGGTCCGGGCAAACCCCGTGGCCACGATTCCTCCTGGGGTCATGTATAGTGCCAACGCGACGCGGACTTGGGCTGAAATTTGGCCGCTTTCCCGCCTGCTTGGGCTAAGATTCAAACCTTTGCAGTCTATTTGGTCTGTCCAGGGGTGGGCTTGCGATAAGCCGCCAGTTTGGCAAGGTTCGGCTGCTCCGCCTTTATCAGGCGCGTGGCGAAATAAGTCATATAGCGGTCGATTGCCAACTCTGCCGCAAGAAGGTCTTCCATCAGCTCTTGAAAGGCGGACCAACTGGGCGCGACCACGGTCATGATGTAATCAATGCCACCGCCGGTGGCGACACAGTTGATGACCTCGTCAAGCGACTTGATATGGGATTCAAACTTGTCGAACGCCGATTTCCGGTGCGAGTTGAGAGACACCGTCACGATGACACGCGTCGCGTCTACAACCCGCTCCAAAGCGATATCCGCATGATATCCCCGGATGTAGCCCGCGGCCCGAAGCCGCGACAAGCGCGCCCAGCACGGGGTCGGCGACAGGTTCACGATCTCTGCCAGCCGTGCCTTGCTAAGCTGGCCATGGCGTTGCACCGCGCCGAGGATCCGGATATCCGTCGGGTCCAGACCCAGCCGTTCTCGCATGATGCTGCCCTCCCAAGCCGCCGAATCGCATGTTGGCAGACGAAATAGCGCGCCATCTCGCTTTGTCTCATGCACTCTGCTCATGGATGACGCGACCAGGTTTGCGACCTCTCGCGTGGATCCGGCGTCACACCATGCAACAGCACGCCCAGTGAACAGCGGTGGGCAGGAAGCGGATTGCGCGACGCCATGCATGATGGTGACGGCGCGCGACGCAACGGCAATGGCTGGAATCGAGGCGTCAGCTCTTTTGTTCTGGCAATCAACGCCACGTCTCGGGCATTCTTGCCACGAAAAGACACCACCGCATCGGTAGGAAAAGGATGGTATTGCACCCTGCGCGCCATGTGGAAACCGCAAGAACGGCCATCCAGTGCGATCTGCAAACCGCAGCTTGACGGGGCCATGAGACAGCCGACACGAAGGGCGCTTGGGACAACACCTGCGGGGCGGACGCGCGAGGGCTTCATTCTGACCTATCGCCCGCCCGTAAACCAGGCTGGTCTTGTCAAATCCATGTCGGGCTTTGCATTGCACCGCTTGAAGATCGACAATTCTGGCAGCACCGTCATTTTCGAACACCGCTCAGCAGAACAGGACCAGTTATCGCATGTCTGAAAAGATTGATGTCAGCATCATCATCCCGTCCTGCAATTCCGAAGTTTTTCTCAAGCGGTCCGTGCTGTCTTGCCTGTCGCAGACCGGCGTCGCGTGCGAGGTGATCGTGGTTGATGACGCGGGCAAGGATTTCACCCGCGACGTCCTGGAACTTTTGCAGAAGAAAAATCCGAATATCCGGCTGACGACCATCTATCGTCCAAGCGGCCTGGGCCAGGCCACAGCGCGCAATGACGGCATGAAGATCGCACGGGGGAAATACATCGCGCTGCTGGACAGCGAGGACGCGTTCTGTAGCCCGAACACGCTCGCCGATTGGGTGGCTGAAGCCGATAGGCAGAAGCTGGATATGCTGATTTCGCGGTTTTACACCGTTTCGCCCGAGATGCAGCGCCACCGCGCGGGCGCCATCAACCTCGCGCCGGGTGGCGCCTATACGGTCGCGCGCAACCCTGAATTGGTTAACGTCGTAAGCTGCTGGCAGATATTGTATAATCGGGCCTTTCTGGAACGGAACCGGATCATCTTCTCGCCCAATCTGGATCAACGCGAAGACCGGCTGTTCGTGGTCGAGGCCCTTTTGAAGGCCAATTCAGTGGGCGTGACCGACTTGTTCACGGTAGACCATTTCAACGTGCCGGACCCGTTGGTCAAGCAGGTCGATGCCGGGCGGCTGGAACAACATGTCCAGCATCTGCTGGAGTTGAATTCGGCGCTGACAGCGGCGCGCGCGAACGGCGGGCTGAACCCCGATTTCGAACGCGCGAACGCGATCATCTACCTGCGGCAGCTTGACGCATACTGGGGCAATATCTGCTGCAAGATGTTGCGCTACGACCGATTTAAGCCCTTGGTTGCAAAATATGTCTCAGAGCTGCGCTCCATGGTTGCGCATACTGACGCGCTTTACCGCGACTCGGTGCTGGACAGCGGCGGTGGCGACAAGGTCATCGTCGAAGGCCGGATGGATTTGCTGCGCCTTGCATTGCAAACCGGCCATGGCGACATCTTGATGGGCATTCTGAAAACCAGAAAGCCAAGCCTGCACCAGTTGAACGTGCTGCGCCGGGTGAACGACACGGCAGAGGAAGCAGTCATGCGGGCACTGTCCTTCCTGCGCAGGGTGGATCTGAACAGCTATGATACCACATCGGCCGCGCCGCTGGGCGACCTTGTCAAACGCGTGATCCTGCATGTCGGTTTGCCCAAGACCGGCTCGTCGTCCTTGCAGCAGTATATGGAACGCAACCGTTTTCGCCTGCTGGAACAGGGGTTTCATTACCCGGTTTTCGGCGCAAACCGGGAAGAAAGCGTCCGGCGCGAGCGCTCGCCCGGCCATGCAAGCCTGTTCCAGCATATCGCCAATGGCAACACGCCGGCGGTCATGGCGCAGCTTGCCGCGGATGTGCAGGACGCCAGCGCGGTCAACGGCACCCCCATCGACACGCTGATCCTGTCGGCGGAGAACATTGTCTCGCACCGGTTTTGGGACCAGGGGCGGCTGTTCACCCGGATGGTCGGGGCATTCGACGTGCCGCAGCTAGAGATCGTGTTCGTGCAGCGCCACCCGCTGTCCTGGTTCGCATCGCTCTACACCGAACTGTCGGGCAACCCATGGAACCGCTTCGTGGACACCCCCGAGGAATTCGCCCATCGCCTGTCCGAAATGGGCCTGTTCGACCTGCCCGGCATTCGCCATGCGCTGAACGCGCCCGCGCGGGTCGGCAAACTTCATGTCGGCACCTTCGAACATATCCGCAGCGCGGGCGGGATCGAGACTTGGTTCTGCGGTCTGACCGGGCTGGACCATACGGATTTTGCACCGATCGCAGACCACCAGCGCAACGAGTCGCTTGCGCCGGCCAAGGCCATGCTGATGCGCCTGATGAAGCGCAACAGCGCGCTGGACCGGCAGGCGCTGGCGCTCGCGTCGACATGGATTCAGGCAGGCGATTTCGGGCCTGACCTTGGCAAAAGCGGCAACATCACCCCGCGAATGCGTCGGGGTCTGGACCATGTCGCCAAGGCGCAGGCCAGCGGCATCGCGGCCTACGAAGCCGAAAACGGGGTGGACCCCGTTGCCCCCCGAAACCCGCACTTGCCCGACTTTGAAACCGCGGCGGACCTTGTCTACACCCGCCTGGCCGCCGAACGGGACGCCGATCAGGGACTTGTGCCGCAATTTCTGGATACGCTGGATCGGTGTTATACCGGGACGAACGGTGCGCGCATCCTGCAAGTTGCGCGCGAAGATCGCGCCGTGATCGCCATGATCGCGCCGGAGGCGGGCGAAGAGCCGGGGCCGATGCGCATCATCTCGACCGCCGGCGAGCTGGAAACACCGCTGCTGACATGGGATGACCATGATCTGGCCCTGGTCAATAGCGACCATCTGGAACGCCTGTGGCAAGACGGAATCCGCGATGTCGAATTCGAAATTTCCACCAATCTGCGCAATGGTCGCCGCCCTTTCCGCCTGATACGGTTGCTGACAGACGGGTCCATCTGGCCTGTGCCACCCGCTTATGCCGATCGGTTCACCTCTGGCGATCTTCGTGGCATCTGCGGGTGAGGCTGGAGCGCACGACCAAGGTCTAGCAACCAGCGCAATCAGGGAAGGCATGCCAACGACATGTCGGGGCATTCAAGACCGGGCCGACACGTGTTCAGGCGTGGCGTTTCAAGACTAGGGCGCGTCGCGCGAAGTCGTTCCCGGTTTTGCGCGACATGCTCCAGAAGTCAGGGCCCCTATATGACTTGTCCTCGGGCGTCGAAGCTGGGGATCGGTCAATGGCATCTGGGGGCAGCGCGGTCTTTCATCTCTCGCGATGCGCCGCGGATGTTCCCGAAACCGGGGGCATTCTCCACCGGACTGGACACACCACATCGGACAACCAGCATCGCAGCACCTCTTACAAAAGGTTTTCTGGATATTACTGGACTATTCTGAACGAGAAAGTGGTGCCGCTGAAGGGACTCGAACCCCCGACCCCATCATTACGAATGACGTGCTCTACCATCTGAGCTACAGCGGCCTGTGGACCCAAGGATCGCGACCATCGGTTCCGAAGCGCGTCTTAGCACCCGTTTTCGGTGTCGACCAGACCCTTTATGCAGGTTTTTCCGTCGCTGCCTCTGGTGCTGGGGCCGCGGCGTCAATCACCTCTGCCGTATCCTCTTCCGGGTCCGGCTTGGGCAGGCTTCCCACGATCAGCGGCAGAAGCTCTGTCTGGGTGGCCGACGGTCCAGCGCTGTCGGGAATGTCGCGCCATTCGAGCGTATCGAAGGCACCGCAATTCTCGCAGATCGCTTGCCAGCTTGCGTGCACATGCTGGCAGTTCTGACACACCCATTGCGGCCCACGCCTGGCGGTCAGCGCCCGCGCCAACCAGCCCCGGACAACGGCGTCATCCGCACCCTCGCCCCGTTCGATTGCCGCCATGATGGTCAGGGCGCGCATCGTTGGCTGGGTTTCAAACAGGTCGCCCAGGGCACGGCGCGCCGCGGGAAAATCTTCGGCTGCAATCAACAATTCGGACTGCAACAGGCGGGTTTCCTCTGCCTTTGGATGCATTTTCGTCAATTTGGCGAAGCGGGCCAGACGCTGGCGCGGCGACTCATCTTTCTCGATCGCGGCAAAGGCCGCGGCGAGTTCCGGATGCGGCGCGACCTTCCAGGCACCTTTCACGGCCTTGGCCGCATAACGCCCTTTGCCTTGGGCCACCAACGCCTGCGCGGCGGCAACCGCGGCCGGAACAAGGTCCGGCGACAGGCGGTTGGCTTCAATCGCTGCTTCACGGGCGCGGGTGAGTTCGCCCTTCACGGCCAAGGCGTCGGACTCTTGCAACGCCAGAACCGCATCGCGGCGCCGATACACATCGCGCGGCAAATGACCACTGGACTTTTTCGTCTCCAGTGTCTTGCGCGCGCCTTTCCAATCCTCGGCCTCTGTCTGCAATTTCAGCAATGTGTTCTGGGTTTGCTCATGCGCCGGCTGCATGTCCAGTGCCTTGGTGGACAGCGCGCGCGCTTTGTCGCTCTCGCCCAGCTCAAGCTCGGCGCGGATCAGGCCCTGAATGCCCGCGAAACGGCTGCGCGGATCGTCCAGCAAGCCCTTGTAATGCTCGATCGCCTTGGCGTGGTTGCCTTTCATCTCTGCGGATTGCGCGATCAGCAGATTGGTCATGATCGGGCGATTCAACAGCTTATGCGCTTTTTCAGCCTTGGCGATGGCCAGCTTATGATCCCCCGAAGATTGCGCCAGCATCGACGCCAGCAAGGCATCGAGACCGCGCTTTTCCCGGTTGCGGGTGAAAAAGCGGCGGATCGCCGTTTCATCACCGTTCATGAAGCGCAGCACCGCCAGTGACAATGCGATGGTTTTCAACACCAGCCAAAGCGCCACCAGGAACACGACAAAGGCGATGATGGCCTGGATCGGGCCAAGCGTGAATTCCATGTCAAGAATGCGCAGCCCGACCGATTGACCGCTGTCCATGAGCGATCCCGCGCCATAGGCCAAACCGATCACGACGATGACAAAGACCAGGAGTTTAAACAACGTCCAGAACATACGAATTTCCCTTAATTTGCCATCATATCGGTTTGCAGCGCGTCCAGCGCTGCGACCGCATTCAGCCGGGTTTGCACGGCAGAGACCCAGTCGTCCATTGCCCCAAGCCCCGCTTCGGGCAGGGCGGACAATTCATCCAGCGCGGCGGACAGATCGCCCTCGGCAACGGCGACAGCCGCGCGCGACGTGATCGCATCGGGGTCATCCCCCTCGCGCGGCGCAAGCGAACGTGCCCCGACCTGCGCGCGAAAGAAATTCCCCAGCTTTTCGGTCGCGGACTCGGCAGGCGCGGTTTGCAGGCTGGCGGCGATCGCGGCGCGGGCGGCCTCTCCATACCCGTCTTGCAGGCTTTCGACCGTCGGCACGCCGTCGGATGCGGGTGTCGCCAATGCATCCGGAACGTCGATACCGGCCTCGGTCAACTGGATCGTCGCGGCGTCGAACGGCGCTCCGGTCACAAGCGCGGCGGCAATCCGGTCCAGACCTGCCTGCGCCAGCGCGGCATCCACGGCGGCCTCTGCCTGCGCCACTTCCTCGGTCGCAAGCGTGCGCAGATCGGCCATTTCGGCCTGCAAAGCCGCAATCTGATCGGGCACCGGCGCGATGCGCGAGGCCAGCGCGGCAATTTCGTCTTCGACCGGGCCCAGATCGACCTGCGTGAGCCCGCTCAAATCATCAAGTTGCGCCTGAATGTCCGGCAAGGCCGCGATGTCCACGCGCAGCCCGTCGACCGCGCCTTCGATCTCGCTCAGGTCGGGCGCATCGGACGCATCGGACGATTCCAGAGCCGCGATGCGCGCGGTCAGATCCGACAGGTCGGGGGATTGCGGGGCGGACGCGCCCGGCGCGGGAAGCTCTGCGACCGTTGCGCGCAGATCCGCCAGTTCGGCCTGAAGCGCCGCGATTTCGGCCCCGGTCCGGGGGGCGGGTTGTTGGCTGGACTGAAGGTAATGTGCCCCATACCCAAGACCGGCGGCAACGGCGCCGCCCAGCACTACCGGGAAAAATCCGCCACGTCGCTCCGGCGCCGGTGCGGGCGCGGGTGCTGCGACCTCGGTTGCGGCGCTTCCGGTCGTGGTGTCCTGCTGCTCAACCGCCGCCTCGACGTTGGCGGGCGCGTCTTCGGTCGTCGCGGCAGAGTTCTGCTCTGCATCGACGGGGCGATCCACCTTTGGGTCGCCTGACAGGTCAGCCCCCGCGGCGTCGCTCTCGGACGGGTCCGCTTGGGCCGTTTCGGCGGCGCGAGTGTCCGACGGCGCTTGGTCAGACGTTGCATCGGGCGCGTTTTCCGGCGTGTCGGCAGGCGTGGTGTCATCGCCCATCTGGGCTGGTCCATCGGCCAACGGTGTTTCTGGCACGGCATCGGTCCCGTCCGCTCCAGAGACCGTGTCAGGGGAAGCGCTCTGATCGCGCGCCGGGTCCTCTGCGGCAGGATCGCTGGGCGTTTCGGCTGCCACCTGATCGATGGTTTCGGGCGCCTTTTTGGAACCCGCCTTGCTGCTGCTGGACCGGCGAGAAGGGCTTGTCCGCTTACTCGTACTCGTCTTGCTCGTGGTTCTGCGCGCCACCGTTTATCCCCTATTCCGATTACGCCGCCATGCAGCAACTTTCCCGGCACCTTAGCGCGGGTTCTAATCAGGCTCAAGCATGGCTTGCACCCGCGCCAATGCCGCAAGCATTCCCGGCTGATCCGGGGTTGGCGCAATCTGCATCGCGCGCAGCGGCAGGCTGCCAAGCACTTGCGCCACCGCGTCGCTGATGGCCACCGCGTACATGCCCGCGCGCGGCGCGTTCAGGCGCCCCCATTCCGCCACCAGAAGCCGTGCACTGCGCGGCGAAAACACCGGCAGGACGACCGCGCCTTCGGCACTCAGGCACTGCCTTGCCGCATCCGACAAGGGACAGGCAACTTGGTCATAGGCGACAACACCGCGCGCGGACTGCCCGGCCGCCGAGAGTTGCCCGACAAGATCCGTGACCACATGGCCCCCGTGCACATGCACCAGCGGGATGCCGGGCGGCGCGGCCAAAAGCCGCGCGATCAGCGTTTGCGCGGTCCCTCCGCCCGGACGTGGCGCGGCAAATCCCGCGGCCAGCGCCGCCGCCAGCGTGGCCGGTCCGACGCACCAGACGGGCCAATCCCGCCACGCGGTCACGCGCGCCAGGGCCCGCACGCCATGTTGCGACGTGAACACGAGCCCCGCATCCGGCGCAGGCGGGTCGATGGCGCGCCAGCGCAGCTCCAGAATGGGCGAGATCACCACCCTGCCCGTCCAGGCAGCCGCACTGGCGAAGTCTTCGGCGCTGTCTCGCGGACGTGTCAGAAGCAGGGTCGGCACCATGTTCCCTTTGCCGGCACGGGATTGTGCGCATCTGCGCCAAGTGGTAGCTGGAACCTGCCCCCGATTGCAACAGAGTGCACGATGTCCCGCGACAGAGCAGACCGATTGACCATCCTGGGGCTGGAAAGTTCATGCGACGACACCGCCGCTGCCGTGCTGCGCGAAACCGATGCCGGCGGGGCAAAAATCCTGTCGAACATCGTGCTGGGACAAAGCGACCTGCACGCAGCTTTTGGCGGCGTCGTCCCGGAAATCGCGGCGCGGGCGCATGCCGAGAAGCTGGACCTGGCCGTCGAAGCCGCCCTGAACGACGCGGGGGTTAGCCTGCCAGCGATTGACGCGGTTGCCGTGACCGCCGGACCGGGGCTGATCGGCGGGGTGATGGCCGGCGTGATGCTGGCCAAAGGTCTGGTCGCGGCAACCGGGACGCCCTTGATCGGCGTCAACCACTTGGCGGGACACGCGCTGACGCCGCGCCTGACCGATGGGCTGCAATTTCCATACCTGATCCTGCTGGTGTCCGGCGGTCATTGCCAGTTCCTGCTGGTCGAAGGGGCCGACCGCTTCACCCGGCTGGGCGGCACCATCGACGACGCGCCCGGAGAGGCGTTTGACAAGGTCGCCAAGCTGCTGGGGCTGGGCCAACCGGGCGGCCCGCTGGTCGAGGCCGCGGCGCGCGAGGGCGACCCCGCCCGCTTCAATCTGCCCCGCCCGCTTTTGGACCGGCCCGGATGCGACCTGTCGTTTTCCGGCCTGAAAACCGCCCTGTTACGCGCCCGCGATACGCTTGTGACACGGCAAGGCGGGCTTTTCGCGCAAGACCGCGCCGATCTGTGCGCCAGTTTCCAGGTCGCCATGGCCGACGTGCTGGCCGAAAAGACCCGCCGGGCGCTGACACTGGCCGCCGTCCCGGTGCTCGCGGTGGCTGGCGGTGTCGCCGCGAACCGGCTTTTGCGGGCCGCTTTGGAACGGGTCGCGCAGGATGCGGACGCGCGCTTTCTGGCGCCGCCGCTGCCATTATGCACCGACAATGCCGCGATGATCGCGTGGGCGGGGCTGGAACGTCTGCGCCAGGGCGCGCGCGATGACATGAGCCTGGCCGCGCGCCCGCGCTGGCCGCTGGACACAACCTCTGCCCCGATGCTTGGCGCAGGCAAGAAAGGGGCAAAAGCATGAGCGTGGCAATCCTCGGCGCAGGGGCGTTCGGCACGGCTTTGGCCTGCGCGCTTGGCACGGCACAGCTTTGGGCGCGCGATCCGGATCACGCGGCAGAGATGGCCAAAACCCGCCAGAACGCCCGTCGCTTGCCCGGCGTTGACCTGCCCGATGGCGTGGTTGTCACAAGCGATCTTGGCCAAATCGATGCCGAGATCCTGCTGCTGGCCATGCCCATGCAACAGATGCGCGGCTTTTTGCGTGACCATGCCGACTGGCTGTCGCCGCGTAGCCTGGTGGCCTGCTCCAAGGGGGTGGACATGGAATTGCTGATCGGCCCGGTCGGCGTGATCGAACAGGCCCTGCCTGGCAGCCGTGCCGCGCTTATGACCGGCCCCAGCTTTGCCGCCGACATCGCGCGCGGCCTGCCCACGGCGCTGACCCTTGCCGCGCGCGACGACGATCTGGGCGAGATGCTGCAAAACCGGCTGTCCACCGAGAACCTGCGGCTGTATCGCAACACGGATGTGACCGGCGCGGAACTGGGCGGCGCGTTGAAAAACGTGATCGCCATTGCCGCGGGCATGGTCATCGGCGCGGGGATGGGTGAATCGGCCCGTGCCGCACTCATGGCGCGCGGCTATGCCGAAATGCAGCGCCTTGCGCTGACGCTTGGGGCCGATGGCGAAACGCTTGCAGGCCTGTCGGGCTTTGGCGACCTGGTGCTGACCTGCGGGTCCGAGAAATCGCGCAATTTCCGCTACGGCATGGCCTTGGGCGCGGATGCCGAATTCGACGCCAGCACCACCGTCGAAGGCGCCGCAACGGCGCGTGCCGTGGCGCGCTTGGCAAAGGACCGCGGCGTCGACATGCCGATCACGCGGATGGTCGCCGCCGTTCTGGACGGTATGCTGACCCTGACCGAAGCCCGTGGCGCACTGCTCGCCCGCCCCCTGACCGTGGAGTAAGACATGCCGCTTTTCATGATGGTCTGCACCGACAAGCCCGGCGCGCTGGACACGCGCAAAGCGACGCGAGAGGCGCATCTGGCCTATGTGCGCGACACCGGCTGCGTGGTGCAGGCCGGGCCGCTGCTGGATAACGCGGGCGAGATGGCCGGGTCGCTGATCGTGCTGGACCTGCCCGACATGGCCGCCGCCACGGCCTGGGGCATGAACGACCCTTACGCGAAAGCCGGGCTGTTTGCCGATGTGCGCTTGCAGGAATGGAAAAAGGTCATCGGCTGATGCGCTACTGGCTGATGAAATCGGAACCCGACGCGTTTTCATGGGACGACCTTGTCGCCAAGGGCGACGCGGGCGAAGAATGGGACGGCGTGCGCAACTACCAGGCGCGCAACATGATGCGCGAGATGGCGCTGGGCGACCGCGCGTTCTTCTACCATTCGCAATCCGACAAGGCGGTGGTGGGCATTGCAGAGGTTATCGCCACCGCGCATCCCGACAGCACGACAGACGACCCACGTTGGGAATGTGTAGATGTGCGGGCCGTTTCGCCCTTGAAAACACCCGTCACATTGGAAATGTGCAAGTCCGACCCGCGCTTGGCGGATATGTCGCTGCTGAAACAGGCGCGCTTGTCAGTGCAACCCGTGCGGCCAGAAGAATGGGCCGTGATCTGCGAATTGGGCGGGGTTTAAGTTCCGCAGAACGTCACGACCTTTGGCGCGTCCGCCGGGGCGGGCCGGGCATAGGCGTCACTGCCCGCGCGTTCGGTGAACGGTTGCTGAACATGTTGCAAAAGTGACAGGAACGGGTCCATGTCACCATGATCGCTGGCGGCCTCTAATGCGTGTTCTACCAGATGGTTGCGCGGAATATAAACTGGATTGACCGCCCGCATCTGGTCCACCGCTTTATCGAGATTGTCCAAGCTCGACCGAAGCTTGTCCAACCACACGCCAATGCCCGACCCATCTGCGAACATCCCTGCAAGCGCGGTTTCATTGCCTTGCACAGCGTCCGGCAAGGCCCGGAAGAAGCCGGTGAAATCCACTCGCTGCCCGTCCAGCAGCCGGTGCAGATCATCGACCAAAGCCTCGGGGCATGGCCCGTCGAACCCCAGTTTGCGCGCGAACACGTCCAGCCACGCGGCGCGATACTGATCCTGCATCGCCTCGACCGTTTCGGTCGCCAACGCGATGGCGCGATCCTCGTCCGTGTCGATCAACGGCAACAACGCCTCTGCCAGCCGCGCCATGTTCCACAACAGGATTTCCGGTTGGTTTCCATAGGCATAGCGTCCGCCGGTGTCGACCGAACTGAACACCGTTGCGGGATCATACTGGTCCATGAAGGCACAAGGGCCGTAGTCGATCGTTTCGCCCGACAGGGTGCAATTGTCGGTATTCATCACCCCGTGCACGAACCCGACCCCCATCCATTGCGCCACAAGCCGCGCCTGCCGCGCGCCGACGCGGGACAGGAACGCCAGATGCCGCCCCTCGGTGCCGCTCAGGTCCGGATCATGCCGCGAAATCGCGTAATCGGCCACGCGCGCGACCATATCGGTCTGCCCGCGGGCCGCGAAAAACTGCAACGTGCCGACGCGCAAATGGCTGGACGCGGTGCGCGCCAGAACCGCGCCCGGCTCCAGCCCGTGCTGGCGCAACACGCGATCCCCCGTCGTGCAGGCCGCCAGCGCGCGGGTGGTTGGAATGCCAAGCGCCGCCATCGCCTCGGACACAAGGTATTCGCGCAAAACCGGCCCCAGAACCGCGCGCCCATCGCCACCGCGCGAGAACGGCGTGCGGCCAGATCCCTTCAGATGGATGTCATGCCGCGTGCCGTTCGGGGCGACGATCTCTCCCAGCAAATAGGCGCGCCCATCGCCACCGCGCGAGAACGGCGTGCGGCCAGATCCCTTCAGATGGATGTCATGCCGCGTGCCGTTCGGGGCGACGATCTCTCCCAGCAAATAGGCGCGCCCGTCGCCGAGTTGCGGGTTGAACCCGCCGAATTGATGGCCCGCATAGGCTTGGGCGATGGGCTGCGCACCCTCCGGCGCGCTATGCCCGGCCAGCATTGCCACGCCTTCGGCACTGTGCAAGTCGCGCGGGTCCAAGCCCAGCGCTTCGGCCCATGCGGTGTTCAGAAGCACCAGTTGCGGGTCTGGCCAGCCCTGCGGTGCGGCGACGACATAGGCCCCTGTCAGGTCGCGCGCGTAAGTGGTGTCGAAGGTAATGGGCATGGGCTATCCTTGTCTGCTTTAACGATCAGGTAAGCCGTGCGTGCTAACCTGACCAGACTTTCAGACAATCATGGAGCGTCAGACACCCAGACAATAGCGCATCACGGCCTTTTGGGCATGCAGGCGGTTTTCGGCCTCGTCAAAGACAA
>JAAAPG010000078.1 GCA_009908405.1 Alphaproteobacteria bacterium
GATCTGCACCTCGCGCCCGTCGCGGATGAACCCCGCGATATCCTCTAGCGTCACGTAATCGCTGGTCTCGGTGTTATACAGCCTGCGACTGGCATAGCGCTTTATCAGCAGCGGTTTTGCATCTTGTGACACGAGGCCCCCCTCCCTTGGGTTTTGCGGTGCAGCAGAGCCTAGGGGAGGTTTCGGCAAAAGAAAAGGGCGCGCAGTATCTGCGCACCCCAGGTCGCGGTGACCTGTCGGGAGGAACAGGCCCGCGGGAGAGAACTGGCAGCCTTACTTGGCAGCGGCAGTTTTCGTCGCTTTGGTTGCCGTGTCGGTGGCTTTCTTGACAGCAGCAGTGGTTTCTTCCTGCATGTCCTTGCCAGCAGCCATCAGCAGCTCAACGGTGTCCATCTGCACTTTTTTCGCGATTTCAGCGAAAGCAGCGACGTGCTCTGCGGTGGTTTCAGCCGAAGACGATGCGAAATCGGTCATGGCCTTGGTGTAGTCGGCAGGATCTTCCTTGGCGGTCGACAGTTCACCGGCTTTTGCCAGCGTTTCCTTGGTCCACTTGGTCGAAACTTCGGTCGACTTCTCGGCAGCTTCCAGAGCAACTTTGCTCATCTTCTCCGCGACGGCAGCCTGGGTCTTGAACATGTCGGTGAACGCGGTGGTGTCCATCGGCATTGCGCCCATCATGTCTTTCATCATCTTGGTGTAGTCGTTGGTCGTGGTAGCCATTGTGCGTCTCCTAGCGAAATCTTCCGGCAGGTCCCCTCGTGTTCCCTGCGTCTGAACACAATATGCATTCTGCACCGCAGCATTTCAACCATTTATTCTGCACCGCAGCATTTTTCTGCCAAGCTCATGACATCGCGTCGTTTTTCGAACTCATCACATAGGTGCCCGGTGCATCGGCCAGCGCGGAATAAGCCGAATCGCCCGGAACACGGGCCGGAACCTTGGCCCCGGACCGCCGGCGCAGCCAGTCTTCCCAGCGCGGCCACCATGACCCGTCGGTGAATTCTGCCGCCGCGATCCAGTCTTCGGGCGTGCCCTTGACCTCTGGCCCGGCGTGATGGCCGTATTTCTTTTTCGACGGCGGATTGATGATCCCGGCGATGTGCCCCGATTGCGACCGGATGAAGCTCTTGTCACGGCTGCCCATCTGGGCGATCCCGCGAAAGCTGGATTTCCACGCCGCGATATGGTCGGTTTCGCAGGCCACGGCGAAAAGCGGGTGCTTTACATCCGAGAGCGAGACATCCTCGCCACAAATGCGGAACGTGTCAGACGCGAAGCGATCCTGCTGGCACAACCCGCGCAGATATTCGACGCACATCTTGCCCGGCAAGTTGGTGCCGTCACCGTTCCAATAGAGCAAATCGAACGCGGGCGGTGCCTCGCCCATCATGTAGCTGCGGATGGCCGGGCCATAGATCAGGTCGTTCGAGCGCAGATAGGAAAACGTCCGCGACATGAAGAAACTGTCGAGATACCCGTTCTCGTTGCATTCGGCCTCTATCCCGTCGACGAAATCGTCTTCCAGGAACACGCCGACCTCGCCCCGGTTGGAAAAATCGGTCAGCGTGGTGAAGAAGGTCGCGGACCGCACCGATTTGTCCTTGCGCTTGTTCATCAGTGCCAAGGTCAGCGCCAGCGTGGTTCCGGCGATGCAATAGCCGATAACGTTGACCTGCGGCTCTTGCGTGATCTCGCGCGCGACGCGGATCGCTTCCAGATAGCCATCGGCGACATAGTCATCCATGCCGGTATCGGAATACCCGGCATCGGGGTTGACCCATGACACCACGAACAGCGTGTAACCCTGGTCCACGATCCATTTTATCAGGCTGTTCTGCGGCTTCAGGTCCATGACGTAGAATTTGTTGATCCATGGCGGAAAGATCACAAGCGGCGTGCGATGCACCTGTTCGGTGGTGGGTGCATACTGGATCAGTTCGAACAGGTGGTTGCGGAACACCACCTTGCCGGGCGTGGTGGCCAGGTTTTGCCCCAGCTTGAACGCTTCCTTGTCGGCCAGCGTAACCTGCAACTCGCCCTTGTTCGCCTCGACATCACGGACAAGGTTTTCCAACCCGCGCACAAGGCTTTCGCCCTCGGTCTCGACCGCTTTCAGCAGCGCGTCCGGGTTCGTGGCCAGAAAATTGGTCGGGGCCATCATGTCGACAAGCTGTGACGTGAAATACTGCAAGCGCCGCTTTTCGCGCTCGTCCACGGATTCCAGATCCTCGATCGCGTCACGCATCGATTCCGACGCGATCAGGTATTGCTGCTTGATGTAGTTGAAATAAGGGTGCGTTTTCCAAAGCGGGTTGGAAAAACGGCGGTCATCGGGGGTCATGTCGGCCGGGGCCTTCAGCTTTCCGCTTTGCAGCACCTTCTGCGCATCCAGATGATGCTTGAGCGACTTTCCCCAGAATTCGAGCTGTTGTTCCAACGCCTTGGACGGGTTCTTGGCCATTTCCGTCCAATAGGCCGTCACGCCATGCAAGAACATGTCCGGGTCCGGCGCTTGCAGGCTGGGACGGGGCGGCGTGCGATGGGACAGCGCGTTTGTCAGGCGCTCGGTCAATGCTTCGATCCGCGCCATGTTTTCTTTCAAACGCTCGGCTTTTTTATCATCATCATATTCAGAAGTTGTCATGAAGTGATTTTCCCCCTACCCTTCGCACGCGCAGCATGTGTTCGTTCAAGATAGCTGCCACGCAACTTGAGTTAAAGGGACGATTGCCGTTCCCTGTTCGAGCGTCGGAAGGATTACTGTATGAAGGGCATGGCCACCTATGACCTGATGGAAGCCATTCGCAACACGAATGAATGGATGGGCGCGTCGGCGCGGGCCTTCGCGTCTTACCCGGTCTGGGGCATGGCGCCGCATCCCATGTTCAAGGTGATGTCGGCATGGGGCCGTGTCACGGAACGCAGCTTCGCGCGCATGGTGATCAAACCCGACTGGAACATCAATTCCGTCGTGACCGAAGATGGTCGCGACCACCTGGTTGAAGAAGTCATTGAAATTGAACGCCCTTTCGGGGATTTGCTGCGCTTTCGCGTCGCCGGCCGCCCCGAAAAGCCGCGCCGTGTCCTGCTCTGTGCGCCGATGTCGGGCCATTACGCGACACTTCTGCGGTCGACCGTCACCAGCCTGCTGCCCGATTGCGAGGTCTGGATCACGGATTGGCACAATGCCCGCGACATTCCCGTGTCCGAGGGCAAGTTCGATATCGAGGATTACACGCTCTACCTGACGGAATTCATCCGTCACCTTGGGCCGGATACCCATGTCATCGCGGTGTGCCAGCCGGTGCCCCTCGCTTTGGCGGCGACGGCCTACCTGGCGGAACTCGACCCCGAATCGCAGCCCCGCACGCTGACGCTGATCGGCGGCCCGGTGGACCCGGACGCCGCCCCGACAGAGGTCACGGATTTCGGCGAGCGTGTGACCATGGGGCAACTGGAACACCTGGCCATCCAGCGTGTCGGATTCAAATACAAGGGTGTCGGGCGGTTGGTCTATCCGGGACTGTTGCAGCTTGGCGGCTTCATCTCGATGAACCTCGAACGCCATGCGCAGGCTTTCTCGGACAAGATCACGGCCGAGGCGCAGGGCGACGGCGGCGAACGCGACAAGCACAACCGGTTCTACGACGAATACCTGTCGGTCATGGACATGACGGCGGAATTCTACCTGTCCACCGTGGAACGCATCTTCAAAGACCGCGAAATCGCGCGCAACGCATTTGTGGTCGACGGGCACAGCGTCGATATTGGCAAGATCACAAATGTCGCGGTCAAAATCGTCGAGGGCGAGAAGGACGACATCAGCGCACCCGGCCAGTGCCTGGCTGCGCTCGACCTGTTGACCGGCCTGAATGACACGCAAAAGGCCAGCCATGTGGAACCTGGCGCCGGGCATTACGGTATCTTCGCCGGCAAATCCTGGCGCAACAATATCCGTCCGCTGGTGATGGAGTTCATGGACACCCATTCCGGCAGTGGCGGCAGCGGCAAAGGTCGCCTGACGGTCGCGGCATCGAACGGCTGAACCGTCGACACGCGGCCGCCCGACACCAAGTGACCTGGCCGAACAGAAAAACACCCCCTGTCACGACAGGGGGTGTTTTCTTGACCGTCGATAGCCTTGGAGCGCATCGCGTTCCTTCGTGGTCACGCGACCCATTCCAAGCTGCCATGATCGCATGTCTTTTCGCGCAAAACCGGGCGTTCGCGCGACATGCTCTGGGCCCGCTCAGTTGCCAAGGGCGGCATTCAACCCATGACGGGTTTCAGCCGTGGCAAGCTGCGTGTGCAAGCGCTCGAATTCGCTTTTCGCTTCGGCGCGCTGACCAGAGTTCAAAAGCGCATACGCCCGCAAGATGGACAGATCCCGCCGCAGACTGCCTTTGGACTGTTCCAGGGCATTGAAATAACCGATGGCCTGACGGTAACTGCCGGTGCGATAGGCTTTTACCCCGCGCTGATCCAGAACGATCCCCTCGACCTCGGCGCGCTGCGTGTCCGTCAGACGGACACGGCTGGCAGCCTGGGCGCCCTGCTCGGTCATGTTCATGTTCAGATAGGACAACGACATGCCGAAATGCGCATCACGTCTTACATTCGGACCAATCGCGTCCCCGGCGGCAGCGGACGCCTGAAACCCAACCAGGGATTCCGTCGGACGACCATGACCATAAAGGCACCACGACCGTTCATAGAGCACATCGAGCGACCGCGGGTTTTGCGACGCCGCGATGCAACGGGCGTATTGTTCGCGCTCTTTCAATCTGCGTATCTCGGCTATGCGGCCATCGCCCTGCGCCGGCAGGCGCGAGGGCGCGCCCGGCGCTGGCGCTGCCGCGGTTTGCGTCCGCGGCGCGGGCTGGCTGTTCGTGCGCGGCTCTGGGGCCGCGGCGGTCCGCGGCGCCGGTGCGCCACCGCCAAGCAACCGTTTTTCCAAAGCGTTCAGTCGCTCGGTTTCTGACCGGTTGGCCCCCCGTGCCACGTCGAACATGCTGGACAATTCCGACCGGCTGGCCACGCCGGATGCCTTTTCAAGCGTGGTTTGCATCTGGGCAAAAGAGTTGCAGGACCGGACCGTGTTACGATAGGTCTGCACTGCCGCGCTTTCCTGATCGGCCAGGACATACATGTCCGACAACAACCAGGCATTGTTAATCCGCTCGCAGCTCATGATCCGG
>JAAAPG010000199.1 GCA_009908405.1 Alphaproteobacteria bacterium
TATGGTGATGAGCACGGCGGCGTTGCTGGCCGAGAAGCCCAAGCCGACCGAAGAAGAGGTGCGCCACTACCTGGAGGGCAATATCTGCCGCTGTACCGGCTACCAGAATATCGTGCGCGCGGTCATGGCGGCGTCCGGGCAGGATACGGGCGCGCTTGCCGCCGAGTAACCGGCCAAGGGTGCGTGCAAGCACACACCCTACCCAAGTATCGTAGGGTGCGTGCTTGCACGCACCGCACCACCAGATTTCAGGGAGAGAGACATGCCAAAGGATGACGGCATCGGCGCCAGCACGAAGCGGCGCGAGGATACGCGGTTCCTGACCGGGAACGGCAAATACACCGACGACATCAACCTGCGCGGCCAGACCCATGTGCATTTCCTGCGCTCGGACGTGGCGCATGGGCGGATCAAGGGGATCGACAGCTCCGCCGCCGAAGCGATGGATGGCGTGTTGCGCGTGTTCACCGCTGCCGATTTCGACAGCGCGGGCGGCATTCCCTGCGGCTGGCAGGTGACGGACAAGCACGGCCAGGCCATGCAGGAACCCAAGCACCCCATCCTTGCCGAAGGCAAGGTGCGTCATGTGGGCGACCCGATCTGCGCCGTGGTGGCCGAAACCTACGCGCAGGCCCGCGACGCCGCCGAGGCGATCGAGGTCGATATTGAAGAGCTGGAGCCGGTCATCGACATGAAGGCCGCGCTTGGGGCGGATGCGCCCAAGGTGCATGACGATCTGACCTCGAACCTGTGCTACGATTGGGGCTTTGTCGAGGAAAACAAGGACGCGGTGAACGCGGCCTTCGACAGCGCCGCGCATGTCGTGTCGCTGGAGCTGACCAACAACCGCCTTGTCGCCAACCCGATGGAACCGCGCGTCGCCGTGGGCGATTACGACCCCTGGGGCGACAGTCATACGCTGTATACCACCAGCCAGAACCCGCATGTCATCCGCCTGCTGATGGGCGCGTTCGTGCTGAACATTCCCGAACACAAGCTGCGGGTGGTCGCGCCCGATGTGGGCGGTGGGTTCGGCTCGAAAATCTACCATTACGCCGAAGAAGCGTTCTGCACCCATGCCGCCAAGGTCCTGAAACGGCCCGTGAAATGGACCTCTTCGCGGTCCGAGGCCTTCATTTCCGACGCGCATGGCCGCGACCACAAGACCAAGATCGAGCTGGCGCTGGACGCGGACCATAACTTCACCGCCTTGCGCACGGAAACCTACGCCAATATGGGCGCGTATCTGTCGACCTTCGCGCCGTCCATCCCCACGTGGCTGCACGGCACGCTGATGGCCGGGAACTACAAGACCCCGCTGATCTACGTGAACGTCAAAGCCGTGTTCACCAACACCGTGCCGGTCGATGCCTATCGCGGCGCCGGACGGCCAGAGGCCACGTTCCAGATTGAACGCCTGGTCGACAAGGCCGCGCGCGAGCTTGGCGTGGACCCCATTGAGTTGCGGCGCAAGAATTTCATCAAGCCGGAAGAGTTCCCGTATCAAACCCCGGTCGCCGTGGTCTATGACACCGGCAACTACCACGCCACGATGGACAAGATGCTGGAGCTGTCCGACTACGCGGGCTTTGAAGCGCGCCGCGCCGAAAGCGCCAAGCACGGCAAGCTGCGCGGTTTCGGCATTGCCCATTATATCGAGGCTTGCGGCATCGCGCCCTCGAACCTTGTGGGCCAGTTGGGCGCACGCGCGGGGCTATACGAGTCGGCTTCGGTGCGGGTCAATGCCACCGGGTCGATCAGCGTCTATACCGGCAGCCACAGCCACGGGCAGGGGCATGAAACGACCTTTGCCCAAGTAGTCGCGGACATGATCGGGGTGGATGCGAACAGCATCGAAATTCACCATGGCGACACCTCGAACACGCCGATGGGCATGGGCACCTATGGCTCGCGCTCCTTGGCCGTTGGCGGCTCTGCCATCGTTAAAGCCACCAACAAGGTCATCGACAAGGCCAAGAAGATCGCCGCCCACCTGCTGGAAGCCGCGCCCGAAGATATCGAGCTGAAGGACGGCAAGTTCAGCGTGGCGGGCACCGACAAATCGGTCGATTGGTCTGGCGTGACGCTCGCCGCCTACGTTCCTCACAACTACCCGCTGGAAGAGCTGGAACCGGGGCTGGAGGAAACGGCGTTCTACGACCCGTCGAACTTCACCTACCCCTCGGGCGCCTATGGCTGCGAGATCGAGCTGGACCCCGAGACCGGCAAGATCGACATCCTGCGCTTCATCGCCGCCGATGATTTCGGCAACATCGTGAACCCGATGATCGTTGAGGGCCAAGTGCATGGCGGGCTGGCCCAAGGCATCGGGCAGGCGCTCTTGGAAAACTGCGTCTATGACGACCAGGGGCAGCTTCTGTCGGGCAGCTACATGGATTACACCATGCCGCGCGCCGACGACATGCGGGGCTTCACGGTCGATCATAGCTGCGTCACGCCTTGCACGCACAATCCGCTGGGGGTGAAAGGCTGCGGCGAGGCGGGGGCGATTGGCAGCCCGCCTGCCGTGGTCAATGCCGCCATCGACGCGCTGCACCGCGCCGGGCATACCCATGTGACGCATATCGACATGCCGCTGACGCCCTCGCGCGTCTGGGCCGCGATCAACGGGTAAGGGAGAAGACACCATGTATAATTTCGACTTCGTGAAACCCGGATCGGTCGCGGATGCGGTCGCAGCCCTTGCGGGAGAGGACGCGCAGCCGCTCTCGGGCGGGCAGACCCTGATCCCGTCGATGAAAGCGCGGCTCAACGCGCCTGAAACACTGGTCAGCCTGACCGGCATTCCCGACCTTGTCGGCGTCTGCCGCGAAGGCGATGCGCTGGTGATTGGCGCAGCCACCACCCATGCGCAGGTCGCCCGCGACGCGGCGGCCGATTTCCCCGGTCTGGCCGCCTTGGCCGGCCAGATCGGCGACCCGGCGGTGCGCAACCGCGGCACCATCGGCGGCAGTCTGGCCAATAACGACCCGTCCGCCTGCTACCCGGCGGCAGCCCTTGGCACGGGCGCGACCATCGTGACCGACCGGCGCGAGATTGGCGCGGATGACTACTTCCAAGGCATGTTCGCGACCTCCCTGGAGGAAGGCGAGATCATCACCTCTGTCCGCCTGCCCATCCCGCAAGCCTCGGCCTATGCGAAATTCGTGCAACCCGCGTCGCGATTCGCGCTGACCGCCGCGTTCGTGGCGCGCTACGCAAGCGGCGTGCGGGTGGCGATCACGGGCGCGTCGGAAAACGGCGTGTTCCGCTGGGCAGAGGCGGAAGCGGCGCTGTCGTCCGACTTCCGCGCCGATGCGATCTCGGGGCTGAGCGCGTCGGCGCATGAGATGATCGCCGACCTGCACGGCACGGCAGCCTATCGCGCGCATCTGGTGGGGGTCATGACCCGGCGGGCCGTGGCGGCGGCTGGTTGATCTGACCGGCCCCAAGGTTAAAAAAACGCCCCGCCAATGCTGCCGGGGCGTTTTTTCGTGCCCCATTTCTGCCGACTTTTCAGGCTACCACAAAGCGATGAAATGGATTTACACACAAACCGCCGATATCTCCGGCAGCGACCTATTTGGCCTTCTTTGGGCCGAGTATTGGTTCATTCTGCCGATTCTGGTCCTCTCACTGGTTGCCACACCGCTGTTTCGCAAGCGCAGGTATCGGCGCAGTTTCGGCAACAAGGTCAGCCATAGCGGCAACCTTCACGACCCCACAGAGCAACTGCGCGCGATCACCAGCGCCAAGTTCCGGCGCAAGCGCTTGATGAACAAGACAGAATTCATCGTGTTTCGGGCGGCTGAATCCGTTTTGCCCTTTGGATACCGCCTTATGGCCCAAACAAGCCTTGGCGAGGTTCTGGGTGCGACAAAAACCAACGATCCGATTGCGGACCGGCGCGCCCATGCCTCGGTCAATTCCAAGCGGCTGGATATTGCGGTCATAGACCGTGGCGGGTTTGTTGCGCTGGCGATAGAGGTGCAGGGAGCTGGCCACTATGGCAAGCACGCGACCTTTATTCGGGACGCGGTCAAACGCGAAGCCCTGCGCCGTGCGGGTATCCCCATGCTGGAAGTCTATCCAGACTGGAATGACGCGCGCATTGAAGCAGAGGTCAGACGACACATATCTCCGAGACCAGACTTGCGTTCCGCCTGATATGGGCGTGCGCGCATATTGCAGGCGCGTGACAAATTTCTCGGTAACACTTGGACAGCGCGCCGCGAACCCTTAGCTTGTGAAGCAACTCATAAGCAAAGGACGGATCATGACCATCGAGTTGCACTATTGGCCCACGCCGAACGGTTGGAAAATCTCTATCGCGCTGGAAGAGATGGGGCTGCCGTATAATACCCATTTCGTGAATATCGGCGCGGGCGACCAGTTCAAGCCGGAGTTCCTGAAAATCGCCCCGAACAACCGGATGCCGGCCATCGTGGACCCGGACGGGCCGGATGGCGAACCGATCTCGATCTTCGAATCCGGCGCGATCCTGCAATATCTGGCGCGCAAGACCGGGCAGTTCGGTGGCCCGAGCGAACGCGACCGCATTGCCGTGGATCAATGGCTGATGTGGCAGATGGGTGGGCTTGGTCCGATGGCAGGGCAGGCGCATCATTTCTTGAAATACGCCCCGGCGATGGAGCCACCGAACGATCTGCCCTACGCCAAGGACCGCTACCGGAATGAAACCGCGCGGCTGTTGGGTGTGCTGAACAAGCAGCTTGCCGACAAGGCGTTCGTTGCGGGCGATTTCTATTCGATTGCCGATATGGCGATCTGGCCCTGGGCCTCGCTTTGGGAAGGGCAGGAGCAGACGCTGGACGACAAGCCCAACCTGAAACGCTGGCTGGACGAGGTCGGCGCCCGGCCCGCGGTGCAGAAGGGTCGTGCCCTCGCGGCGGATCAGCGCAGCGACGTTGCGACCGACCGTGACGCCCAGAAGGTACTGTTCGGAAAGCGCGACTAGCGCATTGCTTGCCAGGCGTCCCAAGCCTCTGGCGTGTCCAGATCGGTCAGGGCGCGCTGGCCGGGCAGGGGATGCAGGCGCGGCGGGTGGTCTTTCAGGATTGCCCGCGCGCCCGCGTCGCCCATTAAGCGCGCTATTGCGGGAAATACCCGTTGCGGCAGGATGACCGGGTGGCCGGGCTGGCCATCCTCGGTGG
>JAAAPG010000194.1 GCA_009908405.1 Alphaproteobacteria bacterium
ACAGCGTGTAACCCCAGCCATAGCTGGACCCGAAGGCACCATCGACCATCATCTTGACCGCGTCCCAAGGGCTTTCGCCAATGGCCCAGATCAGGATGGCCGAAATGACGAAGGCCAGAACGACAGAGACCAAGGGCACCAGCGTGACATCGGCCCAATGCGGAATGCGCTTGCTGCTCATGTGTCGGTCATCCCCGCCATCAGCAGGCCCAATTCGCGCGCATCGGTGGCATCCGCCATGCGTTCCCCCATGATCCGCCCGTCGAACATGACCAGTATCCGGTCCGACAGCGACAGGATTTCATCCAGCTCGACAGAGATGAGCAACACCGCCGCGCCCGCGTCACGCAGTTCTATCAGGCGTTGATGAATAAATTCTATCGCGCCGATATCGACCCCGCGCGTGGGTTGCCCCACCAACAGCAGGTCCGGCCCGTATTCGATTTCGCGCGCCAGAACGATCTTTTGCTGGTTGCCGCCCGAAAACCCTTCGGCGGAAAGGTGCGGGTTGGGCGGGCGCACGTCGAAGCGTTCCATCTTGGCGGCGGTGTCGGCGACAATCGCCGCGCCATCCATGCGCCACGGGCTGGGGTTGTAGCGCGGAATGTGATGATAGCCGAGCGCCGTGTTTTCCCATGCGTGGAACGGCAGCACCAGCCCACGGCGGTGGCGGTCTTCGGGGACATGGGCAATGCGGGCAGCGCGCCGCGCCTGCCCGTTGCACTCCGGCCCCGACAGCGGCAGCGGTTGCTCGCGCAACCATGCCTGCCCCTCGGCCTCTCGCAGCCCGGCAAGCGCCTCCAGCAGTTCGGACTGGCCGTTGCCCGCGACACCGGCAATCCCCAGAATTTCGCCCGCGCGGATCGAAAAGCCGATCTTGCGCAGACGTTCCACCCCCTGGCGGTCAACAAGGCGCAATCCTTCGACGCGCAGCACTTCATCGCCCGGCTGCGCCTTGTTTTTTTCCACCCGCAACAAGACCTTGCGACCCACCATTAATTCGGCCAACTCGGTCGGGCTGGTGTCGGCGGTCGGGCGCGTGGCGACAATCTCGCCGCGCCGCATCACACTAACATCGTCCGTTACATCCATGATTTCACGCAATTTATGCGTAATCAGGATGATCGTCTTGCCCTGCTCTTTCAGCCCGCGCAAAATGCGGAACAGGTGGTCGGCCTCTGACGGGGTCAGAACGCCGGTCGGCTCGTCCAAGATCAGGATATCGGCTTCGCGATACAGCGCTTTCAGGATCTCGACGCGCTGCTGGTGGCCCACCGACAGGTTCTCGATCAGCGTGTCGGGGTCGACCTCCAGCTCGAAATCCGACGCCAACTGTTTCAGGACGCCGCGCGCCCGCCGCCGCGACGGCCCCAGAAGCGCGCTGTCCTCTGCTCCGAGGATCACGTTTTCCAGAACGGAAAAATTCTCGACCAGTTTGAAATGCTGGAACACCATCCCGATGCCCGCGCGGATCGCGGCAAGGCTGTCGGGAATCTCGGTGCGTTTGCCGTTGATGAACACCTCGCCCGCGTCGGCGCGGTAGAACCCGTAGAGGATCGACATCAGCGTGGACTTGCCCGCGCCGTTTTCGCCGACAATGCCATGGATCGTGCCGCGCTGCACGGTGATCGCGATGTCCTTGTTGGCCTGCACGGGGCCGAACGCCTTGGAAATACCGCGCAATTCGATCGCGGGCGCAGTAGGCGCGGCAGTGTCCCGCCGCGCCGGATGGTCTGTCACAGCCGCCATGCCCTGCGCCTAGAATGCCGGGCAGGTGCTATCGGAGCGGTAGTCATGCACCGTGATGTCCCCCGCGATGATGGACTCGCGCGCGGCGTCCACTTCGGCCTGCATCTCGGCGGAGATCAGGTCGGCGTTGTTCTCATCCATGGCGTAGCCCACGCCATTGGCGGCCAGGTCCATGGTGACGATGCCGGTTTCCAGGCCGGGGCCTTCGGAAAACGCGTCATAGACGGCCTGGTCCACGCGCTTGAGCATGGAGGTCAGGACAGAGCCGGGATGCAGGTAGTTCTGGTTGCTGTCCACGCCGATGGAATAGACACCCGCATCGGCGGCAGCCTGCAACACACCCAGACCCGTGCCACCGGCGGCGGCGAAAATCACGTCCGACCCCTGAGACACCTGCCCCCGCGCGATTTCCCCGCCGCGCACCGGGTCGTTCCACGCATCGGGCGTGTTGCCGGTGTAGTTGACGATCACCTCCATATCGGGGTTCACGGCCTTGGCGCCTTGCGCGTAACCGCAGGCGAAAGCGGCGATCAGCGGAATTTCCATGCCGCCGACAAAGCTGACCGTGTCCGAGTCCGACGCCATCGCGGCCAACATGCCCACCAGGTAGCTGCCCTGATGCTCTGCAAACACGACAGAGCGCACGTTGGGCAGGTCCGCCACCGCGTCGATCAGCACGAAGGACGTGTCGGGGTAGTCGGGCGCCACCTCTTCCAGCGTGGGCGCGTTCTGAAAGCCCATGACCACGATGGGGTTGGCGCCGGATTCGGCCATGCGGCGGGCGAATTGCACGCGCTGCGCGGCGGACTGCATTTCGATATCGCGGTAATCGCCGCCGGTTTCGGCCTTCCAGCGTTCCGCGCCGTTATAGGCAGCCTCGTTGAAGGATTTGTCGAACTTGCCGCCAAGGTCGAAAATCAGCGCCGGGTCGGCCACGGCCATGCCGGTGCCCAGCGCGAACGCGGACACGGAAAGGGTCAGGGTCTTGAAGGATGTCATGCAAAGCTCTCCTGTTGGGATGCGCGACTGCTGCGCGCTTGGGTCATGGGGAACGCTCGCGGGTTGGCCACGATGATGGTTGATTAACGCCCTAAGCAAGGGCAGGGTCAACAGGAAAATCCGGGCGCTGCACGGGTTGACCGCGATGTGACCAAAGGTCAGGCCAAACGGCATTCCAGCACCAGCGCATCGACCGGGGTGGCATCGGGCCGGACGTAATAGCCTTTGCGCAGGCCGGTCTGCACAAACCCCGCGCGGTCATACAGCGCGCGGGCGGGTGCATTGTAGGCGGCGACCTCCAGAAAGACATGCGCCGCGCCGCGCGCTTTTGCCTGCGCCAGCACTTGGGCCAGAAGCGACGCGCCATGCCCCTGCCCCTGCGCCGACGGGGTGACGGCGATGGTCAGGATTTCCGCCTCGTCCAGCACCACGCGCAACAGGGCAAAGCCATGGGGGGTTGTGGCCAGCGATATGGTCGGGTCGGTCAGGAACGCGGCAAAATCGCGCGCCGACCATGGGGCATGCGCAAAGGCCGCGCCATGCATAGCGGCCAGCGCATCGGGCGTCACGACAGCATGACCGGGCCGGGATCGTTCGACGGCGCGGCATCGGGCGCGCGCAAATACAACGGCGCGGGGCGCGGTTGCGGCGTGCCAAGGCGGCTGGCCGCGATCTGCGCGATGGCGACGGCCAGGGGCACAGACGCCACCAGAACCGGCAAATCCGCGCGTTCCGCCGCCAGCGCCGCCCCGGTGCCGACCAAAGGCGCCTCCACGGCAAAGCCAATGTCGGACAGGTCCTGCAACAGCGGGTCTTGAGGCACGTCACGGAATTCCTGAACGTAGACCATGCCGCGCCGCGCGTCTTCGACCACGTACAGGGGGCGCGGCAGGCCGTGCGCGCGCGCATCGAACACGCTTACACCGATGGCAGGCACGCCAAGGCCCAGCGACAGCCCGCGCGCGGCGGCGACCGAGATGCGAATGCCGGTAAAATTGCCGGGACCGATGCCCACGCCGATCGCGGCCAGGTCGGACCACGCGGCCCCGCCCTGCGCCAGAACCTGTTCCAGCAGCGGCATGAGCCGTTCGGCTTGGCCCTTGGCCATGTCCTCTGACGCCTGCGCCAGAACCGTGTCGCCCGACACCAAAGCGGCCGCGCAATGCGCGGCCGATGTGTCGAAGCCCAGGACCAGCGCGTCAGACGGCAACGGGGCGTACCTCTGTCACCTCCGGGATGAAGTGGCGCAGCAGGTTTTCAATGCCCATCTTCAAGGTCAGGGTCGAAGACGGGCAGCCGGCGCACGCGCCTTTCATGTGCAGGTAGACCACGCCGCGTTCGAAGCCGTGAAAGGTTATGTCCCCGCCGTCCTGCGCCACGGCGGGCCGCACGCGGGTGTCCAGCAATTCCTTTATCTGGCCGACGATTTCGCTGTCGGGCCCGTCATGATCGGTATGGCCGGATTGCGCGGCCCCTTCGATGGCAGGCGCACCGGACTGGAAATGCTCCATGATGGCGCCCAGCACCTCCGGTTTCAGGTGCTGCCAGTCCAGATCGTCGGTCTTGGTGACGGTGATGAAATCCAGCCCCAGGAACACGCCCGTCACGCCATTGACCGAGAACAAGCGCGAGGCCAACGGCGATGACGCCGCCGTGTCGGCCGAGGGAAAATCCGCCGTGCCCACCTCCATCACGTCCTGACCGGGGATGAATTTCAGCGTGGCCGGGTTCGGGGTGCTTTCGGTCTGGATGAACATGACAAAACTCCTTGGTGATAGGTGGCATATGCGCCCTGCCCCCCAACCTGTCAAGGCCGCCACCTTGACACCTGCGCGCCGCCCGCGCAGCTTTGCGCGATACTTGGAAAGGGCCGACATGCAGTTTGCTTCCGACAACACATCCGGCGTGCCCGACGCCATTCTGGACGCGCTGCGCGACGCCAATGCGGGCTATGCCATGGGCTACGGGGCCGATGCCTACATGGACCGCTTGCGCGACCGCATCCGCGCGCTGTTCGACGCGCCGGGGGCAGAGGTGTTCCTCGTCGCCACCGGGTCCGCCGCCAATGCGCTGGCCTGCGCCAGCCATTGCCCGCCATGGGGCGTGATCTATTGCCATGCGCTGTCGCATATAGAGGTCGACGAATGCGGCGCGCCGGAATTCTTCACCGGCGGGGCGAAACTGGCGCATGTGCCGGGCGCGGATGGCAAGATCGACCCGGACGCCTTGGCGCTTGCGCTGCGCCAGTCGGGCAAGGGCGTGGTGCATCATGCGCAGCCCGGCATGCTCAGCCTGACCAACCTGACCGAATGCGGCACGCGCTATTCGGTGGCCGAAATCGCGGCACTTGCCGAGGTCGCCCATGCCCACGGCCTGCCCGTGCATCTGGACGGCGCGCGCTTTGCCA
>JAAAPG010000195.1 GCA_009908405.1 Alphaproteobacteria bacterium
ACACGCTTGCTTTCGGAATAGAAACTGCGCGCCATGGGTGACAGGTCGGCATCGTCGAAGGCAACCTCTGGCGGCGGGGGCATCCCGAGCAGGTCAGCCGCGAAGGCGATCACGTCTTGCGGCGGGGCCGGGTCGTCGTCGCACAGGTTGTAGACGGCATGGCCCTGGCCGGACTGGAGTGCCGCCAGCAACGCGGCCCCGATATCGTCGCGGTGAATGCGCGAGAACACCTGGCCGGGTTTGACGATCCGTTGCGCGGTGCCGCGGCGCAGCTTGGCGAACGGGCCGCGCCCGGGCCCGTAGATGCCCGCCAACCGCAAGATGTGCAGGCGGGTGGGGGCATGGTCTTGCCATGCCGCCTCTGCCGCGACCCGGGCGCGCCCGCGTGACGTGCCGGGGCTGAGGGCCGTATCCTCGTCCACCCAGGCGCCGCCATGGTCACCGTAGACGCCGATGGTGGACAGGTAGCCGACCCAGTCCAGATGCGTGGCCGCCGCGATCTCTGCCCCATGCGCGGCCAGCACCGGGTCGCCCGCGTCCCCCGGCGCGACAGAGGTCAGCAGATGGGTCGCGCGGTCCAGCGGCAATGGGTGTCCGGGCCAGATCAGCGGCTCGACGCCTGCGCGCGCCAGTTCTGCCGCGCGCTCGGCGCTGCGCGTGGTGCCGATGACATGCCAGCCCAGTGGCAGCAGCAGGTCCGCCAAGGCCTGCGCGCTGTAGCCATGCCCGATGGAGAGGAGTGTATGGGTCATTCCGCGAGTATCCAGCGCCAGCCGGGGCGACGCAAGCGCCGATTGAGGCATGTCAAAGACAGGTTTCCGGCGGCGTGGTACCCTTGGTGTGTTCGATTTCAGACAGGATAGTGCCCATGAAAGATGCCATTGCCGCTTCACAAGAAGATCTGATCTTGCCGCACCAGGGCAGCCTGAGCCAACCGAGCCTGCCCGCCTGAAAGCCGCGCCCGCCAAGTATAGCTGGATGCCCGATCCCGCCACGTTGACGCATGAGCAGATTCGCAGGTTCTTCGAATCGGATCGCTACCCGTATCGTTACAAACTGGCGCGCGCACCTTACGAGGCCGAGAAGGCGCGGCTTCAGGCCGAATTGCTGAAGGTTCAGAAATGGGCAATCGAAACCGGTGAGCGCTTCGTGTTCCTGTTCGAGGGGCGCGACGCGGCCGGCAAGGGCGGCACCATCAAGCGTTTCAACGAGCACCTGAACCCGCGTTTCGCGCGCGTGGTGGCGCTGAACAAACCGTCAGAGGCGGAGTTGGGCCAATGGTATTTCCAGCGCTATGTGGGAATTCGAACGCATGCTGGTGCGGTCGGGCGTTCGGCTGTTCAAGTTCTGGTTTTCCGTCACGCCCGAGGAGCAGCGCCGCCGGTTCAAGGCGCGCGAAACCGACCCGCTGAAACGCTGGAAGCTGTCGCCCATCGACAAGGCAAGCCTTGGCAAATGGGACGAATACACCCAAGCGAAGGAAGCGATGTTCTTTTACACCGACACGGCCGATGCGCCCTGGACGGTGGTCAAGTCCAAGGACAAGAAGCGCGCGCGTTTGGAATGCATGAAACATGTGTTGTCCACGCTGGACTACCCCGACAAGGACCCCGAGATCGCCCGCGCGCCGGACCCGCTAATCGTGGGACGCGCGCGGCACATGGTACTGTCAGGCGCCGAGCTGGGGCATGTCATGGGCGGGTGACGCTACTTGAACAGCTTGCCCAGGCCCTTGCCGGTGATGCGCCCCGCGATGCGCCGCCCGATGCGGCGCGACACAGCGCCCTTGCGCTTGGAGGTCAGCGCCTGCGCATCGCCCGAATACTTGGCCAGCGCGTACAGGAATTTGCGAAACTTGTTCAAACTCATGGAATTCAGTTTAGCAGGCCGTGGCCACGGGTCAACGCCCGCCCGGTGCCGTCAGGATCGCGTGTTGCGCGTAGCTGGCGAACAGCTCGTGGGACTGTAGCTGCATCCCGCGTGCCTGCGCCTGCTGCGCGAGGTAGACGGGCAGGGCGTGGCGCGGGGTGACGTGGAACGCCCCAAGCCAGGCGTTCAGACCATTGCGGGCCAGCCCCGGCAAACGGTGTTGACGGCCGAAATCGACCATGTGCAGGCTGCCACCCGGCGCCAGATGGTCCAGCGCAGTGTCCAGCGCGCGGCGCCAGTCGGGGATCATCGACAGGCTGTAGGACAGAACGATCCGGTCGAAACTTGTGATCTTGAACAGGCGCGCCCCATCGAAGGCGCAGGCATCGCCCTGCGCCAGCTTTGCCCGCGCGCCCAGCTTGGCGCGGGCGCTGCGCAGCATTTCGTCCGAGATGTCCAACCCGTGAAGCCGCGCGCCGGGGTAGTGCCGCCCGATATGGTCAAGGTTGCGCCCGGTGCCGCAGGCCAGTTCCAGCACTGTGCCGCCGGGCGGCACATCCAGATGCGCGATCAGGTGGTCGCGGCCCAACAGGAACCACGCGCGGGTCGCATCATAAATGCGCCGCTGGTGGCGATAGGTGCGGTCCATCAGGGCGGCGTGCGGCGTCGCGGTCATGGTCTAGCCTTTGAGCCGATACAGGTGCACACCGCCATAGATGGCCGAGCGGTCGCGCGCGAAAGCCCGCGCCGAGGCGGAAATGTCGTAGTGCCAGCGTTCCAGCACATGCGCGGGAACGCGGCCGGGCAGAATATCGTCGGTCCCGCCAGTGCGAAACAGCACCCGCGCGCCGGGCCGCGCGGTGCGGGTGATCTGGGTCCAGAGCGCGGTCAGTTGCGCGTCATTCATCCAGTCCTGTGCATCGAGCAGCGTATAGGCATCGAGCGTGCCGTCGCCGCGGGTGGCCAGGTGGTCGGTCAGCGCGCGGTTCTCTGCGCGGATGCGGCCCGCACGCTCGGCGATCTGGCCGAAATTGCCCGGCGCCAGATAGGGCGGCAGGCTGGCTCCGGGCGCATCCTGGTAGCCGCGGTTGAACGCCTGCCACAGGAAGTAATTCTCGCGCACCGGGAAATCGCAGACCAGCCGCCGCACGCGCTGGCGCAGCACGTCGATGACCGCCCCGTCATTCGCCAGCTTGTCGTATTGCGCGGGCGGAATACCCAGCCCGAACAACGACGCGCGCCGCCGCGCCAGGAACTGCACCAGTTTCTTGTCGAATAGCGGGTCGATGGTGGTGTCGTAGAACCGGCGTTGCGCGGCCATGTCGGGCGCGGCCAGCAGCGGGCGGAAATCCACCCGCGCCAGCCGGGCCACCACATGCACCGCGCCGATGAACCGGCCCAGCACGCCCCGCCGGTAGAACCCGCGCGTGAAATAGCGCCGGCGCCAGGGGCTTGCCCAGTAGGCGCGGGCGTCCGGGTCCAGCCGCGGCAACAGGCGGTCCACAAGGGCCGCGTTGCCGGGCCGGTCGGCGCGGGCGAAGAGGTCATGAAACTCGGCTTGGGTCAGGTGCTGCGCGGCCGCCTGCCTCAGCCGCAACAGCGCGATATGCGCGGGCGACAGGTCCACCGCCGTGATGCTGGCCGGATTGGCGGTCAGGTAGGACATGACATTGCACCCGCCCGACGCGATGCAGATCATATCCGCCCCCGGTGCCAGCGACATCGCGTCCATGTCGGCGACCGGATCTTCCCAGATCTGGGCGTAGACCAGCCCTTCGAACAGCCGCGCGAATAGGCGCTCGTTCAGCCCGGCCAGCGATTTCGCGGGTTTCTGGAACACCGCGGCGCCCAGTTGGCGCGAGATATCGGCAGCATCGGTCATGGTGTGATCTCTTTCTTTGGGGTCGGGGATGTCGGGACTGTCCACAAGCGGCTCTGCATGCGCGCGCAGGCGGCGCAGCACGCCATCGCCGCTGTCGTCAAGCGCGGTCAGGCTGTCGACCCAGTCACCGCAATTGGCATAGGTCAGGCCGAAATGGTCGTGCAGCGCGGCAATGTGGAAATGCCCGCAGATCACGCCGTCCAGCCCTGCATCGCGGGCCATCTGGACCATGCGCCGTTCATGCGCGCGGCCCCGGTAGCGCAGCATGTTCAGCCCGCAGATCGCCATATCGACCAGGCCGCGCGCGGACGGGTCGGTGCGGGTGCGGCGCAGCAGCCGTTCGGCCCGCCGCAACCCGTGGTCGATCAGGCTGCCAAGGCGGGTCATGATATGCGCGCGGATCAGGCGGCTGTCGGCCTCGTCGCCATGCACGACCAGATACCGCTTGCCGTCAGAGGTTTCGTGAACATGTCGCGTGACATGGGTGGCCGGCAGTTGTGCGTGGTCGGGAATGCGCGCGGGGTCCGGGTCGTGATTGCCGCGCAGATAGACCAGTTTTGCGCCCATGCGGGCGCGGGCGCGCAGATGGTCGATCACCGCCTGGTCCTGCGCGGTCCAATGCGGCAGCATCGGTTGCCACAGGTCCAGGATGTCCCCCACCAGGATGTAGGTTTCTGCCGGGTTGGCGTTCAGGAAGCTCAGAAGCGGTTCTGCTTGCGACGATAATGCACCCAGATGCAGGTCTGACAGGAACAGCGTGCGCCCTTGGGGGCATGGACACGGGTCTTCGCGGTCATGGGGCATAGCACCGTCCGGGGTCGCCAGTTTTGGCGCACCATGCCCTGATCGCACGACAGGGATGTGACGGGGATGTATCGGTTTTGTTGCAACGCCGCGGACGAAAAAGGGTGGCGCCGGTCCGAAATAATGTTCTGAACAATCGCGACGGGCGGCGCGTGGCCGTCATCGTCAACGACATGTCAGAGGTGAATATCGACGCCGACCTTGTGCGCGCCGATACCGAAATGTCACGCACCGATGAAACGCTGGTCGAAATGTCGAACGGCTGTATCTGCTGCACGCTGCGCGACGACCTGCTGCAAGAGGTGCGCAAGCTGGCGGCAGAGGGGCGGTTCGATTATCTGCTGATCGAATCGACCGGCATTTCCGAACCCTTGCCCGTGGCCGCGACCTTCGATTTCCGCGATGAAGCGGGCGACAGCCTGTCCGACGTGGCGCGGCTGGACACGATGGTCACGGTGGTCGACGCGGTGAACCTGCTGCGCGACTATTCCAGCCATGATTTCCTGCGCGACCGCGGCGAGACACTGGGCGAGGAAGACGACCGCACCCTGGTGCATCTGCTGACCGACCAGATCGAATTCGCTGACG
>JAAAPG010000036.1 GCA_009908405.1 Alphaproteobacteria bacterium
GCGGCTGATCCAGTTGGTGAAGCTGTACAAGAACGGTGAACCCTTCAAAATGTCGAAACGCGCGGGCACCTTCGTGACCCTGCGCGACGTGGTGGATGAGGTTGGCGCGGATGTCACCCGTTTCGTGATGCTGACGCGCAAGAACGACGCCACGCTCGATTTCGACTTCGCCAAGGTGCTGGAGCAATCGCGCGAGAACCCGGTCTGGTATGTGCAATATGCCAGCGCACGGGTGCAATCGGTGCTGCGCAAGGCCGCCGACATGGGCGCGGATGCCACCACGCCCGACCTGTCCAGCCTGACGCATGACGCCGAACTGGGCCTGATCCGCAAGCTGGCCGAATGGCCGCGCATCGTGGAGCTGGCCGCGCGCGTGCAGGAGCCGCACCGCGTGGCGGGCTACCTGTCGGAACTGGCCGCCGAATTCCACGCGCTGTGGAACCGCGGCAACGACACCCCCGCCCTGCGCTTCGTGCAAGAGGGCGATCTTGCCACAACTTCGGGCAAAACCGCATTGGTGCGGGCAACGGGTGTTGTCATCCAGAACGGTTTGGCTATCCTTGGCGTTACCGCGATGTCCGAGATGCGCTGAAAAGGTTGCACTTTTTGCGGGACGAATGCCCGGCGGCATGTTATGCTGGCAAGGCAGAATATCATAAGCGCGAAAAAGCGCAGCATTTGGCAGTGTCGAGCAGGCATAATGCCATCATGATTTGACGGAATGGGCGAGGGTGAAGCCTTTCGCCCTGCATGAGGCAGGTATGGGTGACAGCAGATATTATACCGCGCATGGCGATCGGCGCTTTGATGGGCACGGCTGGAACGACATTTGGGAGGACGCGATGCCCGCGCAGGCTGCGCGGCCTGCGGGGCAATGGCCAGGTCATGATGCGCGCATGACGCGCGGCCAGACGCCCTATCCACCGCAATCCCCCGCGGCCGATATGCCCGGCCGCATGTCTGAAGCGCCACACCCGACAGCCCCGGCGCCGGGCGCGCATACATCCGCCGGATGGTACGGGCAGGCGCAGCCTTATGCGGGTCAACCGGTCTACGCGGCCCAACCGAATTATGCAGGTGCCGCGCCGATGCCCCATGTGGCTTATGAGCAGTCCCATGGCCATGCACAGCCAGCGCATGCGCAGTCCGGTGCTGTGGCACCTGTTTCCATGGCCGGGCTTGCGCGCGGGTTCGGTGCGGTCACGTCATTGGTCTTGCTGATTGGCGGCGGTATCTGGACATGGCAGATGATGCAGCGCGACGTGTCCGGTGTGCCGGTGGTGCGCGCTTTGGAAGGGCCGTTGCGCGTGGCTCCCGAAAACCCCGGCGGCATGCAAGCCGCGCATCAGGGGTTGTCGGTGAACGAGCTTGCTGCCGATGGGGCGTCCGACATGTCCGATGAGATCGTTCTGGCACCGCAACCGTTGGACCTGGACGCGGAATTATCCCGGCCCGCGCGCGACAGCGGCGCCGATGGCGCGCCCGAAAGCTTGATCGAGGTCGGTCTGCCAGCGCCGGGTGCAGGGCCAGCCGCAGCGGCGCCCGCAGAGCCCGCAGCGCCGCAACCGGCGCTTGGTTTCGTGTCCCCGAACCGCTCGGCGGTCACCCGTTCGCCACGGCCCGCCCCGCGCCAAGCCGGTTTGGTTGCGCGGCAGACCTCGCCACAGGCGTCTTCGCAGGCCGCGCCACAGGCCGGGGCTGCCGCCAGTGCAGAGCCCGACCTGGCGGCAGCGGTGGCGAATTCGGTCGCCGCGGATTTGTCACGCGAAAGCGGGATCGACGTCGACCCGGCCAGTATCGGTCCGGGAACCCGGCTGGTGCAGCTTGGCGCTTTCGACACCAGTGCAGAGGCGCGCGCCGCCTGGGACGCGCTGGCACAGCGGTTCAACCCGCTGCTGGATGATCGCGGTCGCGTGATCGAGGCCGCGCATAGCGGTGGATCGGTGTTCTACCGGCTGCGCGCGCACGGCTTCAGCGATGAACGCGATGCGCGGCGTTTCTGCGCGGCCCTGATCGACCAACGGCTTGACTGCATCCCCGTGCTGATCCGATGACCGCCGCCGCGCGCGCCGTGATCTTTGGCTGCGCAGGACAGCGGCTGACGGCTGACGAGAAACGCTTCTTCGCCGATATGCAGCCCTGGGGCGCGATCCTGTTCGCGCGCAATATCGATACGCCCGATCAACTGCGGGCCCTGACAGACGATTGGCGCCAGTGCCTGGGGCGCGACGTCCCCATCCTGATCGACCAGGAAGGTGGGCGGGTGCAGCGCATGGGACCGCCGCATTGGCGCGACTGGATGCCCGCCTTGGCGCAATCGGCCAAGGCCCGTGATCCGGCGCGCGCGATGTATCTGCGCGGGCGGCTTGTGGGACATGACCTGCGCGCGGTCGGGATTGACGTGAATTGCGCGCCCTTGGCGGATATCGCCCGGCCCGATACCACTGAAATCCTGCGCAATCGCTGCTATGGCCACGGCGTGACAGAGGTGGCCGCCAATGCCCGCGCCATGGCAGAGGGCTTGCGCGATGGCGGCGTCTTGCCGGTGCTGAAACACATGCCGGGCCACGGCCGTGCCGTGCTGGACAGCCATGTCGCGTTGCCCGTGGTCTCCGAATGCGCGGAAACCTTGCAGAGCCAGGATTTCGCCGCCTTCAAGGCACTGGCCGATCTGCCCTTGGCAATGAGCGCGCATATCGTCTTTACCGCCTTCGACGCGCAGCGCCCGGCCACCATCTCGGCGCGGATGATCGGCCTGATCCGCGAGGAAATCGGGTTTGACGGCGCCTTGATGACGGATGACCTGTCGATGCAGGCCCTGTCTGGCTCGTTGGCCGCCCGCGCGCAGGCCGCGCTTGGGGCAGGCTGCGATCTGGTGTTGCATTGCAACGGTGTGCTGGCGGAAATGCAGCAAGTCGCGGCGGCCTGTCCGACGCTTGCCGGCCCCGGTCTTGCCCGTTGCGCGCGGGCGCTGGCCGCGCGGGTTGCCCCTGACACCGCGGATATCGGCGCGTTGGAAGCCGAGTATGGCGACCTGTTGACCGGGGTGGGCGCATGAGTCTGGAACCCTGGGACGAATTGCGCACGGCCCTGCACGTGGCCCGCGCCGGCACCGTCAGCGGGGCTGCGCAACGCCTTGGCGTGCACCACGCCACCGTGATCCGCCACATAGATGCGCTGGAAGACCGCTTGGGTGTGAAGCTCTTTCAGCGCCACGCCAAGGGCTATGCGCTGACCGAAGCGGGCCGCCTGTTGACCGACAGCGCCGCCGAGGCCGAGGCCCGGTTCGACAATCTTGGCGCGCGGTTGCAAATGTTGCAAAACGGCATCGAAGGCGATCTTTGCGTGACCACCGTGCCCGAACTGTGCGACCTTGTGCTGCCAGTGCTGATGGCGCTCCGGGGCGATCATCCGCGCCTGGTGCCGACCTTGCGCGTCGAGGCGCGCCTGGCCCGTCTGGAATACGGTGAAGCGCACCTGGCGATCCGGGCAGGGGCGCGCCCGCAGGAACCCGATAACGTGGTGCAGGGCCTGGGCAAATTTTCCGTCGCGCTTTACGCAGCGCAATCCTACATGGACCGCCACGGCCTGCCCACCACCGATGCCGATCTCGCCGCGCATGACGTCGTCACGGTCGAACCGGGGCAGGCGCGCGCGCCGTTTGATGTCTGGATGGCGCAGCGCGCCGACCGTGTCAGCCTGCACAGCAATGACCGCGCAACGCTGAAAGCGGCGGTGGAGGCCGGTCTGGGGCTTGGGTTCCTGCCCGCAGGTGAAACGGTGGAAGGCCTGGTCCAGGTTCTGCCCCCCCGCGCGGACTGGGCGGTGGACTTGTGGCTTGTAACCCATGTCGACCTGCACCGCAGCCCCAAGGTGCAGGCCGTCGCCACGGCGCTGAAAGACAGCTTTTCCGATCATGCCTCGCAAACTGCCGCAAAGACGGAAATTTCCTGATTTTCCGGTTGCGGCGACGAACCGCACTCATTAGACGGGTCGGCGGAGACGTGGCCGAGTGGTCGAAGGCGCTCCCCTGCTAAGGGAGTAGGCCCGGAAGGGTCTCGAGGGTTCGAATCCCTTCGTCTCCGCCATTTCACGGCTAACCCGCTGATATTAAACGATACTGGTTTTCGGGAAGGCCGAAATCCGCGCCCTGGTACAGTTTACTGGTACAGTGGGGCAAGGATGGCCACGACACCAAGGCTGGTTACACGCGGGCGGACCTTCTATTTTCGCGCCTCTGTTCCACAGGATTTGTGGGATGTCGCAGGCCGAAAAGAGGTTAAGATTTCATTAAGGACTTCTGAGCGATCCTTGGCACAACTGAGGTGTCGCGTGTTCAGCAACCATGTTGATCTCGTGGTGAAGGAGACGCGAAGGATGGCCCAAGGGCAAGATGCAGCAATTGATCAAGCGATCCGGGACTACTTCCGCGAGGCGCTTGATTGGGGGCAGGAGTTCGCGGACATCTTCGCGCCCGATGCAGAAGTCGATGTTGATGACTGTATCTCGACGCTAGAAACACGCCTGTCGGATCATCGACGCCGCCTCGCTGTCAGAAACTTCCCCAGCGACGTTCATGCAGACGCTGAGGCACTTGTGGGGGCTATCCCCCCTGAACAGCTCACTAGCCGCTACCTGGCGCTACAGCGCGCCCATGCAGGCCTTATGCGGGCAAAAATCGAGACAGACCGCCTGCTGATCACAAAACTGAACGGTGACTATTCGCAAACAGCCATCGCAGACCCACTGTTCGCGGGCGTTGAGCCACGGCTGGATGAAACGATCCCTTCTCACGTGATCTCCCACCCTCAGGCACCCACTCAGGCGCTTTCAACAGCGCCATCACTGGATGATCTGGCAAAGGCTTATGAACAGGTTCTCGAAGCTCACGGGCTGAAAAGCAAAACGCTTGGCGATCTCAAGTTGTCCCTCGATCTTGCACGCGCCGTGATCGACTTCGATAAACCTGCCTCGCTCCTGGACATCAATGACATGAAAGCCTTGCGAGACATCGTGGGGCACATTCCCGCGCACTATCTGAACCGCCCCGGGTTTACCGGAGGGTGATTTGTTCATTTTTCAGGCGACCATATCGAGTGTGTTCAGGTTTGCATAGAACGCCTCCTCTGCTTCTGC
>JAAAPG010000049.1 GCA_009908405.1 Alphaproteobacteria bacterium
CACCCATGTGGCGGGCGGGGGCAAGGAAGTGATGTTCGAAGATCACCATCACAATGTCACCGAATTGGTCAGTTTCGACGCCGATACGCGCGAACTGGCGGTGACCAGCCGGGGCGAGGTTGAACTGTCCGATGATTCCGGCATCGTCGGGCCGCATCGCGGGCCGGTGCCCCTGTGGCTGTATCTGCGCGAAACGCCGCGCACCCAGGCGCGCGCGGGGGTCAAAGCCCTGTTGCGCGATACCGGCGCGGGGGCGGGTCTGACCGGGCTGCACGACCTGTCGGCAGGTATCCGGGACCGCATCACGTTCCAGATCGGCGCCTCGGAACCCAGTTGGAGTGCGGAGGACGCGATCGCGGCCGGGCGCGGCGTGTGCCAGGATCACACGCATGTGTTCATCGCCTGCGCGCGGCGGCTGGGCGTGCCCGCGCGCTACGTCTCTGGCTACCTGATGCTGGATCAGCAGACCGCGCAAGACGCGATGCACGCCTGGGCCGAAGCCTATGTCGACGGTTTGGGCTGGGTCGGATTCGACGTGGCAAACGGATATTCCCCCGACACGCGCTACGTTCGCGTCGCGACAGGGCTGGACTACACAGAGGCCGCGCCTGTATCCGGGCGCTATGCGGGCGGGTCCGGGGAATCGCTGTCCGTTCGAATTGATGTTGCACAACAATAACGAAGGAAGGCGGCCATGACCTATTGCGTGGGGATGGTGCTGGAACGCGGGTTGGTTTTCATGTCCGACACGCGCACCAATGCGGGGCTGGATAATATCTCGACCTTCCGCAAGATGACGATCTGGGAAAACCCCGGCGAATGCGTGATTACGCTGATGTCGGCGGGCAACCTCGCGACCACGCAAGCCGTGGTCAGCCTGCTGGAAGAACGCGCCAAATCGCCCGACGAACGCACCCCTGCGCTGCTGGGCGTGCCGTCGATGTTCCAGGCGGTGCGGATGGTGGCCGAAACCCTGCGCGAGGTGATCGGCCAGCACACGAAGGGCGGCTTGCAGGCCGAGTCGTCGTTTAACGCGACATTGCTGGTCGGCGGACAGGTCAAAGGAAGCCCGCCGCGCCTGTTCATGGTCTACCCGGAAGGCAATTTCATCGAAGCCAGCGCCGACACCCCGTTTTTCCAGATTGGCGAAACCAAGTATGGTCGCCCCATCCTTGTCCGCGCGTTCGACGCGGGCATGAGCTTTGAAGAGGCGATGAAACTGCTGCTGGTCAGTTTCGATTCGACGGTGAAAGCCAATCTGAGCGTGGGCGCGCCGTTTGATTATCATTTCTATGCCGCAGACAGCATGACCACCGGCCGCACCGGGCGGATCGCGCTGGATGATGCGTATTTCCAATCCGTGTCGCAGGATTGGGGTGACAAGCTGAAAGCCGCGCTCGACAGTTTGCCGGATTACAGTTTCGACACGTGACGCGCCCGTCGGTTAAGCGAGCATGAAAAACCCCTCGCAATGGAATGCGAGGGGTTTGGTCTTTCGTATCAGGTGTCAGCCCAACAGGCGTCTGGCGATGACCTGCGCCTGGATCTCGGCAGCCCCTTCGAAGATGTTCAGGATGCGGGCATCGCACAGGATGCGGCTGATGTCGTATTCCAGCGCGAAGCCGTTGCCGCCATGCACTTGCAGCCCGTTATCGGCGCAGGCCCAGGCCACGCGCGCAGCCAGCAGTTTCGCCATGCCCGCTTCCAGGTCGCAGCGGCGCTCAGCGTCTTTCTCGGCGGCGCTGTAATAGGTAAGCTGGCGCGCGACCATGATTTCCACCGCCATCATGGCCAGTTTCGCGCCAACACGCGGGAATTCGATCAGCGATTTGCCGAATTGCTTGCGGTCCTCGGCGTATTTCATCGACACTTCGAGCGCGTTTTGCGCCACGCCGATGGCGCGGGCGGCGGTCTGGATCCGGGCGGATTCGAAGGTCTGCATCAACTGCTTGAAGCCTTGGCCCTCGACCCCGCCGAGCAGGTTCTCGCCCTTTACCTTGAAGCCGTCGAAGCCCAGCTCGTATTCCTTCATGCCGCGATAGCCCAGCACCTCGATCTCGCCACCGGTCATGCCGGGGGTGGGGAAAGGGTGCGCGTCGGTGCCCGGCTCTTTTTCGGCCAGGAACATCGACAGCCCGCGGTAATCCTGCGTGTCGGGCACGGTGCGCGCCAGAACGGTCATGACATGGGTGCGCGCGGCATGGGTGATCCAGGTCTTGTTGCCCGTGATCTCCCAGTCGTCGCCGGTTTTCACCGCGCGGGTGCGCAGCGCGCCAAGGTCCGACCCGGTATTGGGTTCTGTGAACACGGCGGTGGGCAGGATCTCACCCGAGGACAGTTTCGGCAGCCATTGCTCTTTTTGGTCCTGCGTGCCGCCGCAGATGACCAGTTCGGCGGCGATTTCAGTGCGGGTGCCCAGAGAGCCGACGCCGATATAGCCGCGCGACAGCTCTTCCGACACCACGACCATGGCGGATTTCGGCATGCCCAGCCCGCCGAATTCCTCGGGGATGGTCAGGCCGAACACGCCCATTTCGGACAGTTGCTCGATGACCTCCATCGGGATGAGCTCGTCCTTCAGGTGCCATTCGTGGGCGTGGGGGGCGATCTGTTCGTCCGAGTAGCGGCGGAACTGGTCGCGGATCATTTCCAGCTCTTCGTCCAAACCCGAGGCGCCGAAGGTCGCGCGGCCGTGGTTTTCGCGCATCAGCGCGCACAGGCGCACCCGTGCCGCATCGGTATTGCCCGCTTCGCGCAGGTTGCGCACGGCGTCGGTCTGGAATTCGGACAGGTCGGACCAATCCAGCCCCATATCTACCATGCGCAGGATCTCGCCCTGGTTCATGGGAATGCCGCCGGCGATCTGTTGCAGGTATTCGCCGAACGCCATCTGGTGGATCAGCGCTTCCATCTCGCCAAACTTGCCATCGGCTTGCAGCGCATCGGCCCATGCCTGCATCTGGCGCAGGCTTTCGACATAGGTGGCCAGCCAGGCCAGCCCATGCGCGGCGTGCTGATCCATTTCCAACAGCGCGGCATCAATCTTGCCAGAGGGCGCCACGCGGCTGCGCACGGCGTCGGTGGCCTTGGCCAGCACCGCCTCTGCCGGGGCGAGCGCGCTGCGCGTCAGGTCCAGAAGGTCCGGCAGCAGGGTGGTGGGCATGGTCTGGCCGTCATGGGGCATGGTCACTCTCCACGTATGGTTTGGGAATATCTTTGCAGTTGCAGCATGACATAGAGCCTTCGACCCGGCAGAGCAAGAAAAATTCAATAGGTGCAGCAAAACTTGCCGAAAATGTCGCACCGCATTTCCGGAGTGCAGGCTAGTTCGTTCACATGTATAGCATGTGAAACGACAGGATTCACCCGACATGCTGACCTTGCTTCCCGATACCCTGACCCCGGCCATCCTGGTGGGTGCCATGCTGATCGCGTTCTGCGCGGGGCTGGTGAAAGGCGCGCTGGGATTCGCACTGCCCATGATCATGATCTCTGGCCTTGGCAGCCTGATGCCGGTTGACCTGGCGCTGGCGGGACTGATCCTGCCGACACTTGTCACCAATCTGAGCCAGGCGCTGCGGCAAGGCTGGCGCGCGGCCTGGGGGTCTGTGGTGGTCTACTGGCGGATGCTGGCGGCGCTGGTGGTGTGTCTGCTGGTCAGCGCGCAACTGGTGCCCTTCGTGTCCGAACGCGTGCTGCTGGCGCTTCTGGGCGGGCCGATCTGCGCGTTTGCGCTGTCGCAACTGGCGGGCAAGGTGCTGGTTTTGCCGGTGGCGCGCAGGCGGCGCGGCCAATGGCTGAGCGGCGCGGTGGGGGGCATGTATGGCGGGCTGTCGGGTGTCTGGGGGCCGCCGGTCATGGCCTATCTGATCGCGGTCGACACGGGCAAGCGCGACATGGTGCGTATCTTGGGCGTGGTGTTCCTGATCGGCGCGGTGGCGATGGTGGGCGGACATGCGGCCTCGGGGGTGTTGACCGTGCCCAGCGTGCGTTTCTCGGCGCTGCTGGTCATGCCTGCATTGCTGGGATTGGCCATCGGCTACCGCATTCAAGACCGGCTGGACGCCGCGCGTTTTCGGCGCTGGACGCTGATGATGATGGTCTGTCTGGGGCTGAACCTGATGCGTCGGGCTTTCGGGTTCTGACATCAGAAGGCCCGCGCGCGGCGGGCCTTGACGTGTGCTCAATCGGCCGAAACGCTGTCGGCGTGGGAGTCGTAGCGCGGCTCGCGCGGGGGGCGACCGATCACGTCGCGCAATTCGTCCAGCTCGATGAAATTGTCGGCCTGGCGGCGCAATTCGTCGGCGATCATCGGCGGCTGGCTGCGGATGGTCGACACGACCGACACCCGCACGCCCTGCCGTTGCAGCGATTCCAGCAGCGGGCGAAAATCACCATCGCCGGAAAACAGCACGGCGTGGTCCAGCCGCGGCGCAAGTTCCATCGCGTCCACGGCCAGTTCGATATCCATGTTGCCCTTGACCTTCCGGCGGCCCATGGAATCGGTGTATTCCTTCGCCGCCTTCGTCACCATGCTGTATCCGTTGTAGTGCAACCAGTCGACCAGCGGACGAATCGGGGAGTATTCATCATTTTCCAGCAGCGCGGTATAGTAGAACGCGCGCAGCAATTTGCCCCGCCGCATGAATTCCTGCCGTAGCAGTTTGTAGTCGATGTCGAACCCCAGCGCCTTGCCAGCGGCATAGAGGTTGGAACCATCAATAAAGAGCGCAAGACGCTCATCCTTGTAAAACATTTCTACTTCCTTATGGGTGGCGTGCCGAAACCAGGGACAGGTGCGATCGTGATCGCTTCAACCGGGTATTACGCGTTATCATTTGGCACAGTCATAGAGAGAATATCGTGACGAACGTGACAGAATGCAATTCGGTATTGGTGGCAATCGGGGCCAATCTGGCAGGGCAAACGGATAGCCCGAAAGGACAGGTCATGGCTGCGCTGGCCGCTCTCGCATGTCCGGGTCTTGTAATT
>JAAAPG010000149.1 GCA_009908405.1 Alphaproteobacteria bacterium
ACGCGGCTTGCGCCGGATCGCTTGATCCTGCCGCATCCGCGCCTGCACGAGCGCGGCTTCGTGCTTGTGCCCTTGATGGATGTCGCGCCGGACTGGCGGCACCCGGTTCTGGGGCAGACCGTGCGGCAGATGCATGCCGCGCTCGACCCCGCGGACCTGTCGGAAATCCATCCTGTTGCAGACTGATTCGGCCCTTGTATTCGGTGGCTTTGGGCAGTAGAAGACCGTTTCTTGTCTTAGCCCAGATGGAGTGCCCGCATGGCCCGCGTGACAGTCGAAGATTGTGTCGACAAGGTTCCGAACCGGTTTGAACTGGTGGCCCTTGCCGCGCACCGCGCACGCGAGATCGCTGCTGGCGGCGCGCTGACAGTGGAGCGGGACAACGACAAGAACCCCGTCGTTGCCTTGCGCGAGATCGAGGATGAAACGCAGGCCGCCGACGAGCTGCGCGAACGGCTGGTCGAAAGCCTGCAAACGCAGATCGAGGTCGATATGCCGGAAGAGGACGACATGTCGCTTCTGATGGGCGGCTCGGCGGCTGACAAGCCCGCTGACGACGACATGAACGAAGAGCAGATGTTGCGTGCCCTGATGGAAGTTCACAGCCAGCAAAACGGTTAAGATGTTCGACTTGCCCGGTTATCTCTTGCTCCCACTGCTTCGGGACCGCCCCGAGAGGTGCCGGTGATCGCCGTAGATGATCTGATCGCGCTGATCCAGAACTACAATCCCGGCTGCAATCAGGATCTTTTGCGCAGGGCCTGGACCTATGGCGAGGAGATGCATGACGGCCAGTTCCGGCATTCCGGGGAGCCGTATTTCACCCATCCCGTGGCGGTGGCCACCATCCTGACGGAAATGCGGCTGGATGATGCCACGCTGATTACGGCACTGCTGCACGACACGATCGAGGACACGAAATCCACCTATTCCGACGTTGAACAGATGTTCGGCACGGAAATCGTGGAATTGGTCGATGGGGTCACCAAGCTGACCAACCTGCAATTGTCGTCCTCGGAAGCCAAGCAGGCAGAGAATTTTCGCAAGCTGCTGATCGCCATGTCGCGTGATTTGCGCGTGATCCTGGTCAAGCTGGCCGACCGGTTGCACAACATGCGCACCATCCGGTCGATGCGCCCGGACAAGCAGGCACAGAAGGCACGTGAAACCATGGATATCTATGCGCCGCTGGCCGGGCGCATGGGGATGCAATGGATGCGCGAGGAACTGGAAGACCTGTCCTTTCGCGTGCTGAACCCCGAGGCGCGCAATTCCATCCTGCGCCGCTTCATCACGCTGCAACGCGAAGCGGGCGACGTGGTCCACCGCATCAGCAATGACATCCGGTCCGAGTTGGACCGCGCCGGGCTGGAGGCCGATGTCTATGGTCGCGCCAAGAAACCCTATTCCATCTGGCGCAAGATGCAGGAAAAAGACCTCGCCTTCTCGCGCCTGTCCGATATTTACGGCTTTCGCATCATCACGGGTGACGTGGCCGAGTGCTACAAGGTGATCGGCATCATGCACCAGCGTTGGCGCGCGGTGCCGGGGCGGTTCAAGGATTATATCAGCCAGCCCAAATCGAACGGCTACCGGTCCATTCACACCACCGTGTCGGGGCGCGACGGCAAGCGCGTGGAAATCCAGATCCGGACGCGCGAAATGCACGAGGTCGCCGAAGCGGGCGTGGCCGCGCATTGGGCGTATCGTGACGGCGCGCGCAGTGAAAACCCGTTCGCGGTGGACCCGGCCCGCTGGATCGCCACGCTGACCGAGGGCTTGCAGAACGAGGAAGACCACGGCGCGTTCCTGGAACATGTCAAGCTGGAGATGTATTCGGACCAGGTGTTCTGTTTCTCGCCCAAGGGCGACGTGATCCAGCTTCCGCGCGGGGCGACGCCGCTGGATTTCGCTTATGCGATTCACACGCGGATCGGCGACAAATGCGTGTCCGCCAAGGTGGACGGGCTGCGCGTGCCGCTCTGGACGCGGCTGCGCAACGGGCAATCGGTGGTCATCATCACCGCCGAAGGGCAGCGCCCGCAGGCAAGCTGGATCGACCTTGTGGTGACGGGACGCGCGAAATCCGCGATCCGCCGGTCCTTGCGCGAAGAAGACCGCGAACGCTTCGTGCGCCTTGGCACGGAATTGCTGCGCGCCGCGTTCGACGCGATGGGCCGCGAGATGACCAGCAAGGCAGTTGCGACCGCCGCGCGCATGTTGGGGGTCAATTCGGAAACCGAGCTGCGCGCGCAGGTCGGCGCGGCGGAAATCAGCGCGCGCAAGGTGGTTGGCACGCTTTACCCCGAGGGCGTGCCGGTCGAACCCGAGGTGGACGCCACCCGCCCGGTTGTCGGTTTGGCCGCCGACCAGTCCTTTCGCCGCGCCGCCTGTTGCCAGCCGCTGCCGGGTGAACGCATCGTGGGCATCACCTATCGTGGCAAGGGCATCGTCGCGCATAGCATGGATTGCAACGCGCTGGCCGAATTCGATGAACAGCCCGACCGCTGGATCGAATTGCGCTGGCAGGATGGCACGCACCCGCCGGTCTACGATGTCACGCTGGAACTGACCATTTCGAACGACGCCGGCGTGCTGGGCCGCGTGTGCAGCCTGATCGGCGAACACAAGGCGAATATTTCCGACCTGCGTTTCCTGGACCGCAAGCCCGATTTCTTCCTGTTGCGCGTCATGGTCGAATTGCGTGGCGTCTCGCACCTGCACCAGGTGATGACCGCGCTCGAAGCGGAAACGGCGGTTGCACAGATCGCCAGAGTGCGCGATCCTTCGCAACGTCCCTAAACGCGCTGCGCATGCGCGCGAAACCAAGGCTTTCCGGGTGGTTTTCAAACGACGCAGCCCTCGATCCTTTCTTCATTGGCTGAAGAACCTGGCCTATCCCGATGGGGGGTGGCAGCGCGCGGGCAGCTATGTCTGGCATCGCTTGCGCCGTTTGCCCGACAGCCCCGAACGCATCGCCAAGGGTATCGCGGCAGGGGTGTTCGTCAGTTTCACCCCGCTGTTCGGGTTGCACTTCCTTGCCGCGGCAAGCCTTGCATGGGTGCTGCGCGGCAATATTCTCGCCGCCCTGCTGGGCACGTTTTTCGGCAACCCGTTCACCTTTCCGCTGATCGTGGTCAGCGCGATGGAAACCGGCAGCCTGATCCTGGGGCGCGGGCATATGGCAACCCCGCGCCGGGTGATGCGCGGGTTCAAGAATGTCTGGACCGAAATCGGCGACAACCTGACCGCGCTGGTCACCCCGACCGGTTTCAACTGGGACCAGACGCGCGATTTCCTTGCAGACGTGTTCTTGCCCTACATGCTGGGCGGCATGGTTTTGGGCAGCGTTGTCGGCGTGGCCGCATATTTCGTATCCTTGCCGATTATCCGCGCCTATCGCGCCCGGCGCGCGCGCAAATTGCAACAGCGGTTCGAGCGCGCGCGCCAGAAGGCCGAAAAAACCGCAACCGATGGTCGCCGCCGGAAATGAGCGCAGGGCATTGAGTTCGACGCATCGAAGCGTATGTTACGCAAGACTAGCCCGGGGATATCGATGACCGCTTCCGTTTCGACCAAGCTTTTGCGCCTCGGCGTGAATATCGACCATGTTGCCACGTTGCGCAACGCGCGCGGTGGGCGAAGCCCCGACCCGGTGCGCGCGGCGTTGCTGGCGCAGGCGGCGGGGGCTGACGGGATCACGCTGCATCTGCGCGAGGATCGGCGCCATATTCGCGACGCCGATCTGCCCGCGGTGCAAGCGGCGGTCGATATTCCCATCAACCTGGAGCTGGCGGCGACCGAGGAAATGGGGCGTATTGCCCTTGCGCATCGGCCCCAAGCGGTGTGCATCGTGCCCGAACGCCGCGAGGAACGCACCACCGAAGGCGGGCTGGAGGTGGCCGGAGACGCGGCGCGCCTGACGGATTTCATCGCGCCCCTGCGCGCCGCCGGCAGCCGCGTGTCGCTGTTCGTGGCCCCGGATGAAGACCAGATCGAGGCCGCCGCGCGCGTCGGCGCGCAGGTGGTCGAACTGCATACGGGCGCGTATTGCGAACATATCGAAGCCGGGGACAATGCCGCCCGTGATGCGGAATTGCGCCGCCTGTTCGTGGGCGCCGCGCTGGCGGACGAGTTGGGGCTGGAAGTGCATGCCGGCCATGGCCTCAACTATGACAATGTCGGACCGATCGCGGCCATACCGGAACTGGTCGAGTTGAATATCGGGCATTTCCTGATCGGGGAAGCGGTGTTGACCGGGCTGGAGCACGCGATCGGGGAAATGCGCCGCCTGATGGATCTCGCGCGCGAATGACGCGGCCATGATACTGGGCATCGGCAGCGACCTTGCCAATATCGACCGAATCGCGGGCACGCTGGCGCGCTTTGGCGACAGGTTCCGCCACCGCGTGTTTACCGACGCGGAACTGGCCCGTGCCGCGCGCCAGGGCGACGCGCCTGCCGTCTATGCCAAACGATGGGCCGCGAAAGAGGCGTGCTCCAAGGCGCTGGGCACCGGGCTGTCCATGGGAATCGCCTGGCGCGACATGTGGGTGACGAACCTGTCCAGCGGGCAACCCGTCATGCATGTGACCGGCTGGGCCGAGGATCGCTTGCGCGAGATGACCCCGCCGGGTCACAGCGCGGTCATTCACGTCACAATCACCGATGACCACCCCTGGGCGCAGGCATTCGTCGTGATCGAAGCGCGCCCCGACACATGACAAAGGCGCCCCGCAAACGGGACGCCTTTGCTATTCACACTCAAATTTGACGTCAAATCACTCGTTAAAATGCGTGTCCCTGAAGGGGAAATGACGTGCTACCGTCAGCCAGAGGCGGCCAACCGCTTTGCCCGTTTCGCAGCGCGCGACCATGGCAGGTCGGGCAGGGCCTGCGACGCTTCGGCCAGAACGCCATGGACCCAGCGATTATGTGTATCATAGGGCATGTTCGGTGCGCTCCTTCGACTGCTTATGGTCT
>JAAAPG010000277.1 GCA_009908405.1 Alphaproteobacteria bacterium
TGCGGCCCCCGATCCCGGCATTGTTCACGGCCAGGTGCAAAGCACCGGTTTGCGCTTCGGCAAAGCCGACCAGCGCTTCCATTGCAGAGGAATCGGCCACATCCGCAACAAAGGCCAGGGCTTTGCCGCTACGCTCCATGATGCTGGCAACCACCTGCTTGCACGCTTGCTCATCACGGTCAGAGACGATCACCGTCGCGCCATGCGCGGCCAATTCCAATGCGATGGCTTCGCCGATGCCAGACCCTGCCCCAGTGACCACCGCCGTCTGTTCTGTGAAATCTTGCATGATTTTCGAGTCCTTTCCCCGAGGTCAAACCTTCAATTCGGATCTGAAATTACATGATTCCTGGGCTGCGTAATTGCGTTGGCGCAAAAACGGCAGGAATTCACCATCATTGGTATGGCAAGGACGGCTACGGCCACGCGCCACGATAACGTGGCCCCCAAGCCAGCTTAGCCACCACGTGACGGCGGTACCGCCAGCACGTCAATCGTGGGACTCTTGAAAACCTGTTCCGTTGCGCTGCCGATCAGGAGCTTTGTCAGACCGCTGCGCCCATGTGTCGAGATCGCAATCAAATCGGCCTTTTCCTCTGCGGCCGCCTGAAGAATCTGATGCGGGGCGGTCGACGTATCATGCCGCACGATTTGTCGGCACTCACCAAGGCCCGATCTGGCCGCGAACTTGGAAAGATCCTGCTTGGCGTATTGCGTTTCGTCCGCAAGGTAACGCGCCTGTTCTTCGTTCGAAATCGCGTCGCAGAAAATGGCAGAAGCAGCCTGTCGCCTACCCACCCCAGAACGCTCGCAGTTGTCCGACCTCGACGGCGTGACCGTCACTCCGCGAGGGGCGCGAAGCGGGCTATGGTGGTGTGGAATGCATCTACATGAACCTGCAAAGCGGCCCTTTCTCGGCCCAAGGTTCGAAGTCATCACACGCTGTCAAAAATATTGACGATACCCGGGTCTTACGGATGACAGGCGGAGGGATGAAGCCGCAGCAGATACCGTTCAAGCGCCGTGATTCCGGATGACATGGATGCTGCGGGCACATGCTCTTCAGGATGATGGCTGACGCCGTCGCGACAAGCGGTGAACAGCATCCCTACGCGGCAAAGCGCCGCCATGGCCGAGGTATCATGCGTCGCTCCGGATGCCATGTGCTGTGCCCCCCCCCGATCGCTTGCCTCGACGGCTTTTGACAAGCCCTCGATGATCTGTGCGGAACAGGGGGTTGCCGGTTGCGCATAGGTTCGCGCAATCTTCAACACCAGCCCGCGACGGTGCGCGATGTCATGAGCGGTTTGCGTCAGTGCTGCCCCGGCTTGCGCGCGCATGGCATCCTCGGGGGCGCGGATCTCCAGGGTCAGGGCGACCTCGCCGGGGACGGCATTCACCACGCCGGGGCGAACCTGCAAGGCCCCGACCGTCGCAAGCAACCCATCGGTTTCGCGTGCCAGCGATTCCGCGGCCAGTGTCAGTTCCGCGGCACCCGCCAGCGCATCGCGGCGCAGATGCATCGGCATTGTGCCTGCATGCGCGGCCTTGCCGGTCAGCGTAATCATGTGCCGCTCGATCCCGCAGATGCTGGTGACGATGCCGATATCCTGTGCAGCGGCCTCCAGTACGGGGCCCTGTTCCAGATGAATTTCGACCCAGCCAAGAATCTGTGAGGGCGCGCGCTGGAGGCCCGGCAGGGCGTGGGGGGTCAGCCCGAAATCTTCCATCGCGCGCCGCAGGGTGATGCCGTCGCGGTCTTGCAGATCCAGCGCAGTCATGTCGAAAGTCCCGGCCAGCGCGCGTGGCCCCATCAGCGCGGTGGGGAAGCGCACGCCCTCCTCATCGGCGAAGGCCAGAACCTCGACCGGGAACGAAAGCTCATGGCCGTCAGCGCGCAGCTTTTGAAGCGCAAGCACAGGCAACACAACCCCCATGATCCCGTCATAAGCGCCGCCCTCGCGAACCGAATCCTGATGCGACCCCATCAAGAGGGTTGGCGCGCCTTCTGGTCCCTCCATCCGCCCGATCAGCGTGCCTGCGGCGTCCAGACGCACCGAAAGCCCGGCCTGCTGCATCAATTCGGTCAGCACGGCGAGCGCGGCGCGGTGTTCAGGGGTAAAGGGCAGACGTGTCACGCCGGGGCCCGGTTCGGAACAGGCGGCCAGGCGGCCCAGCCAGTGCTGGGCACGCGCACCCCAGTCGGTCTCAGTCATGGCCACGCTCCGGGTCATTGCGGGTGGGAACACTGGGCAACCATGCGGCATAAGCCCCGCTTTGGGTGCGCCGGTAAAGGTGGCGCAAGTCAAAGATCGGGGTTTCTGACCAGTCCACGCGCAGGGTTAGCGGGGGCGCGTCGTCAGAAACCACCAGCAGCGCTGCCGATTGCAGGCCGCGCGTATCCCCGCCCGCGGCTTCTGCCGCAGCGATGGACGCCAGCAACCGCTCGGCCAGATCGCCGTCTGCGGCAAGGAACGTGTCGCGCAGGGCTTCCAGCACCTGCGGCCCGGCCAACAGATTGCCCGACACCACCAGACCGGGCACAACCAGCGATCCGCACCATTCAGTGTTCTTCGAGCCAGTGTGGCAGGCCGTGCCGCCAGCGCCGTCAAGCAACGCAAGCTGCCGCCAGTCGCGGCCGGCATCTCGTCCGATCACCGTCGAAAGCGCCTGTTCGGCGCCGTCACCTGCCTGCATCTGCTTCAGCGCATCTTCGCCCCACATGGTCGACGGTGCGGCCCCTTGTGACGCCGACATTCCGACACGCGAATCGCCCCGCAAGACCCAGCCACCCACGCATAGCGACCCAGTTGCCGCCGCGCCGCCAAATGCACCGGTGTTCAAATCTTGTGCAAGAATCGAGAAAGTCATCAGTTTGTTTCCCCTGTCTTGTCCAATTATCATGAAAATTTTGACGAATGCAAATTATCATGATAAATAGATGGGAATAAATCACCAACAGGGAGTGCCGGATATGGCCTTTTCATCACTGACCCGTCGCGGCTTCGGGGTTTTGACCGCCGCATTGCTTGCCAGTTCGGCGCTGGTGGCGCCTGCGACGGCCCAGACCCCTCCGGGCGTGCTGGTCGTGGGCCAGATCGCCGAGCCGCAGGCGCTCGACCCCCATGCCGTGACTGCCGTGAACGACTTCCGCATCCTGATGAACATCTATGACGGGTTGGTGCGCTACGCTTCCGGCACGCTGGAAGTCGAACCCGCATTGGCAGAATCGTGGGACATCTCCGAGGACGGTACGGTCTACACCTTCAATCTGCGCGAGGGCGTCAGCTTTCATGATGGCAGCGCCTTCGACGCGGAAGCCGTGGTCTGGAATTTCGAGCGCATGCTGAACGAGGACCACCCCTATCACGAGACTGGCCCTTTCCCGCTGTCGTTCTTCTTCAGCGCGATCGAAACGGTCGAGGCGCTGGATGATGCCACTGTGCAATTCACCCTGAATGAGCCTTATGCGCCATTCATGTCGAACCTCGCCTACCCGACCGGGCTGATCGTCTCGCCTGCCGCGGTGATGGAGCACGGCTCTGATTTCGGGCGCAACCCGTCGGGCACCGGGCCGTTCCGCTTTGCCGAGTGGCAGTCGAACGAGCGTGTGGTCGTGACCCGCAATGACGATTACTGGGATGGCGTGGCAAGCACCGAAGCCGTGATCTTCCGCCCGATTACCGACGCCAATACCCGCGTGGCCGAAATGCTGGCAGGCGGTATTGACGTGATGGTCGAAGTGCCACCCGTGGCGATTTCGCAGTTTCAGGGCGACGCGCACAGCGTGCACGAGCAGGCCGGGCCGCATCTATGGTTCCTGATCCTGAACGCCAAGGAAGGCCCCTTCGCCGACAAGCGCGTGCGGCAGGCCGCCAATTACGCGATCAACAAGGGCGCCTTGGTCGATGATGTGCTGGAAGGCACCGCCACCGTCGCTGCGGGCCCCACGCCGCCCGCCTTCGCATGGGCCTACAATGACGCGTTGGAACCCTATCCCTACAATCCCGACCGCGCCCGCGAATTGCTGGCAGAGGCCGGGGCCGACGGGGCCAGCCTGACCTTCTACGTCACCGAAGGCGGGTCCGGCATGCTGGACCCGATCCCGATGGGCACCGCCATTCAGGCCGATCTGGCCGCCGTTGGGTTCGATGTGACCATCGAAACCTATGAATGGAACACCTTCCTGGGAGAGGTGAATCCGGGGCTGGAAGGCAAGGCCGACATGGCGCAGATGGCGTGGATGACCAACGATCCCGACACGCTGCCCTTCCTGGCGCTGCGCACCGACGCCTGGCCCGATGCGGGCGGGTTCAATTCCGGCTACTATTCCAACCCCGAGGTTGATGCGTTGCTGGAAGCGGCCCGCGTGGAAACCGATCAGGCCGAACGCGCCCGGCTGTATCGCGAGATGCAGGCCATCGTGCAGGAGGACGCGCCCTGGGTGTTCGTGGCGAACTGGATGCAGAATGCCGTGACCTCGGACGCGGTCGAGAATTTCCAGCTTGAGCCGTCTTTCTTTCTGCTGCTGAAAGACGTTGTGAAGAACTGACGCATGAGGACAGGGCGCGCCGTCGCGCGCCCTGGTTCTGAGTATTCTTAGCAAGAAAATGAACGGGGGGCGCGATGGGCGGTTATATCCTGAAGCGACTGCTATCGGCTATTCCGGTGCTTCTGGGCATTACGGTTATCGTGTTCCTGATCATGGCGATGATCCCCGGCGATCCGGCCACCGCGATCCTGGGCAGCTATGCAACGCCTGAGAATGTCGAGCGTCTGAACCGGCATCTGGGGCTGGACGAGCCGCTCTGGCGGCAGTATTTCATCTGGCTGGGCAATCTGGTGCAAGGCGATTTCGGGCGCTCCTTCGCGCTGAACCGGCCTGTCCTGGACGAGATCCTTGATCGGTTTTCGGCGACCTTGATCCTTGCCGGCACGGCCTTCGTGCTGTGTTCACTTCTG
>JAAAPG010000268.1 GCA_009908405.1 Alphaproteobacteria bacterium
ACAGCGCGCCGGTTGCGGCAATCGCGCGTTTGTTCACAATACGTTCTACACGATCCAACAAGACAAAGCGAGAACTTTTTGGTTTATTCGCACCGTCAGGCTATCCCGATTTGATTAACAAATTCCTTCCGCGCCGTGTCTTGCACGGGGCGCAAGGCGGACATTCCGGATTGACCGTGGTAAGGACAGGATACCTTACCTAACTTGCCGTGCATGGGAGATACGCGTCTTCGAGAAAGGCTATGACAATGGCGAGCATCACGACCAACATCACCACACGGATCACGACGTCGCGCAACACGGTCCCGCTTGCGGATCGGCTTGTGCGCGGGCTGGAGCGCCTGGCACGGCTTTCGTCGACCTACCGCAAGGTAGATGCGCTTGGCGCCCGCGACGATGCCGACCTGGCCGAACACGGCACGACGCGGCAAGAAGCCGCCGCGCGGATTTTCGGGAACCGCCTTTACTTGTGAAACAGCAGCGCGAACGCGCCGGGGCGCAGCCCGGCGCTGTGCAGCTTGCAAGCCAGATCCAGCGCCACGACGGCGTCCTCGGGATGGGCGAGGTAGATCGGGCCTGTCACAGACCCCGGTTGTGATATGCGGCGAAGACGGTTCCGAAGGTCCATCCGCGCAATCTGCTGTTGGTAAACCCGCTCATCCTGCGCTGTGACCTTGCGCGACAGGGCCTTGGCACGGGCCAGATCAGCGGCATTGGCCAACACGACGCGCCCCAACATCCGGCCAGTTTCGCTCCGCACGGGTTCAACGCGTGTCGAAAGCGGCGCGCGCCATGCGCCGCCGACGTAGTGGCATAGCCAGAGTTCGGGATCTTCCGGGTCCATGCCGTGGCCTAGGCGATCGCTGCGGGCTTGCCAAGGGGGCCGGTTTCGACCATCACCCTGTGCATGGCAGATAGACCTCCAATCCTGTGCGTCGGCGCGGCGCTGTGGGACGTCATCGGACGCACGCCCGCGCCCATGCGCATCGGGTCGGACATGGCCGGACGGATTTCACGCATTCCCGGTGGCGTGGCGCTGAATATCGCCATGGCGCTGGTACGGGCTGGCGCCTGGCCGCAAGTGCTGGGCGCCATCGGGCAGGATCCGGCGGGCGACGCTTTGGTCGCGGATATGGCAGCGCGCGGGGTCGGGGTGGACCACCTGTACCGCGCGCCCGACCTGCCGACCGACACCTACATGGCGATCGAAGGCGCGGGCGGGCTGGTTGCCGCGATTGCCGATGTCCATTCGCTGGAAATTGCCGGGGCCAAGGTGTTGGCGCCCCTGCGCGACGGACGGCTGGGCAGTGACGCGGCCCCATGGCGTGGCATGATCGCGCTGGATGGCAACCTGACGGTGGCGCTGCTGGCGGAAATCGGCTCTGCCCCGGCTTTCGCGCGGGCGGATTTGCGGGTGGCCCCGGCCTCTCCGGGCAAGGGGGACCGCCTGTTGCCGCTGCTGCGGCGGCCCGGCACGGTATTCTATGTCAACCTGGAAGAGGCCGGGCTGCTTTGCGGCACCGAATTCGGCGGGTCACAGGCCGCCGCCCTTGGGCTAGTGGCACGCGGGGCGCAGCGCGTTCTGGTCACGGATGGCGCGCGCGACACGACCGATGCCAGCGCCGATGGCCGGGTCACGCTGGCCCCGCCACAGGTGCAGGCCGCGCGCGTGACCGGCGCGGGCGACACGTTCATGGCCGCGCACATGGCCGCCGAAGCGGGGGGCATGCCGCGGGCAGATGCCCTGCGCCATGCCCTTGCCGTGGCCGCCAACTACGTGGCCGGCGGGCCGGAACACTAAGGAAAACCAGATGCTTGAGTTACGATATTCATCCGAAGTAGCGCGCGCGCGCGACAGCCATGCACCGATTGTGGCGTTGGAATCGACCATCATCACCCATGGCATGCCCTATCCGCAAAACCTGGAGATGGCGCAACAGGTCGAGGATGACATCCGCGCCGGGGGGGCCGTGCCCGCCACCATCGCGGTGCTGGACGGCGTAATCCATGTCGGGCTGGAACCGGCAGAGCTGGAAGCCTTGGCGCAGACCCAAGGCGCGTTGAAACTGTCGCGCGCCGATCTGGCGGTGGCGCTGGCCACGGGCGCGACCGGCGCAACCACGGTTGCCGCCACCATGATCTGTGCCGCGCGCGCGGGCATCGGGGTGTTCGCAACGGGCGGCATTGGCGGCGTGCATCGCGGGGCGGAGACCAGTTTCGACATATCCGCCGATTTGCAGGAACTGGCGCAAACCCCGGTAACCGTGGTCGCCGCCGGGGCCAAGGCCATCCTGGACCTGCCGAAAACGCTGGAAGTGCTGGAAACGCTGGGCGTGCCGGTCATCGCGTTCGGCCAAGACCAATTTCCCGCCTTCTGGTCGCGCGACAGCGGCCTGCCCGCGCCCTTGCGCATGGATGACGCGGGCCAGATCGCTCGCGCCCACCAGATACGCGCCGCCCTGGGCCTGCCCGGTGGGCAACTGGTGGCCAACCCCATACCGCTTGCCGACGAAATCCCGCGCGACGTGATCGACGGCTGGATCGCGCAGGCGTTGGCCGATTGCGCGGGCGTGGCCACGAAAGAGGTGACACCAAGGTTGCTGGCGCGGATATTCGGGCTGAGCGCAGGCGCGTCGCTGACCGCCAATATCGCGCTGGTACGCAACAATGCGCGGCTGGGCGCCGCGATTGCCCGCGCGCTTGTACCGGATAGCCCCGCCCCCCATATCGGCTAAGGCGCAAACAGGACACAGCATGTCGGCAGACCATCACAAACGCGGGTTTCTTGGCTCGATCCGCTCGAATTTCCTCGCCGGACTGGCGGTGATCGCGCCGGGCGTGCTGACGGTCTGGCTGGTCTGGAACGTGGTGACATGGATCGACGGGATCGTGATGCCACTGATCCCGCGCCGCTTTCACCCCGAAGTCCTGACCGGCTGGGACGTGCCGGGCGTGGGCGTGGCGGTGTTCCTGGTGTTCACGCTGGTGATGGGCTACTTCACCAAGGGGTTCATTGGCCGCAGCCTGGTCGGCTGGGGCGAGCGCATTGTCGAGGCGATGCCGGTCGTGCGGTCCATCTACAACGCGGTCAAACAGATCGCCGACACGATCCTCGCGCGCTCGGCCCCCACCTTCGACCGCGCCTGCCTTGTGGAATACCCGCGCAAGGGCATCTGGGCGACGGCGTTCATTTCCACCACCACGCGCGGCGAGGTCGCCGACAAGATCCCCGACCCCGACGAGCTGGTCTCTGTCTTTCTGCCGACCACGCCGAACCCGACATCGGGGTTCCTGCTATTCGTGCCGCGCCGCGACGTGATCGAGCTGGACATGTCGATAGAGGACGCGGCGAAACTGGTGATCTCTGCCGGGCTGGTCTATCCCGACAGTCGCAAGGGCAAGCTGGTGGCGGCACCGGGGGTGGCGGATGCCAGGTAAGCCCGCGGGGCGCGCCGAGCTGGCCATGAACTGGCGGCGCGGCCTGTTCGCGGTGCTTGCGCTGATCGCGGTGGCTTGCACGTATATCCTGTCTTCCGAACCGCATCTCCGGGCCTATCTTTGCCCCGCCTGTTTGGGCTTTCGCGAAATCGCGCCGCGCGTCCACGCCGATTCCCAGGCCAGCGACGCGCAGATCGACGCCGCGTTGGACAGCATGAACGCCGCGCAAGGCAGGTTGGCGCAAGCCTATCCCGACCGCGTCGCGACCCCGGTCTGGCTGTTGTGCCTGTCGGGAAATTGCGGCGTGGCCGGCGGGCCAAGACCGCTGGCGATGGCCTACATGAACCTGTTTGTCTTCGTCTATCCGGACGGTGCGAACGCGACCATTCTGACGCACGAACTGGCCCATGCCGAATTGCACGCCCGGCTGGGCACGGCGCGGCGCCTGCTGTCGCAACCCGTGCCGACATGGTTCGACGAAGGGGTGGCCGTGCTCGTGTCGAAAGATCCCCGCTACCTGGAAATCGCAAATGGCGTGGTCACGGGCTGCAAGGCCGGGGATTGGCCGGAACCACCATCCGACCAACGCACGTTCCGGCGCCGCGCCGCAACACAGGCAGAGGCGCTTTACACCGCCTCTGCCTGCCGGGTGATCGACTGGCTTGCCGATAAAGGTGGCGTCAGCGCCCTGCCCGACATGGTGACCCGAATTCGCGCCGGTGTCGCGACGGTCGAATGACCGCCGACCCGGACCCCGGAAGGTCTTTTCACCGTCAGGCACCCATGCTAAGCGGCGCGCGCATGTGGAAAATCCTTTTCCACACCCAGATATATCCGGAGTGACATCATGGCCCTAGAGCGCACCTTCTCGATCATCAAGCCCGACGCAACCGCCCGCAACCTGACCGGCAAGATCAATGCCAAGTTCGAAGAGGCTGGCCTGCGCATCGTGGCGCAAAAGCGCATCCAGATGACCAAGGCGCAAGCCGGCGAGTTCTACAAGGTCCACGCCGAGCGCCCGTTCTATGACGAGCTGTGCACCTTCATGGCATCCGCCCCGGTCGTGGTGCAGGTTCTGGAAGGCGACGGCGCCATTGCCAAGAACCGCGACGTGATGGGCGCGACCAACCCCGCCGATGCGGCACCGGGCACCATCCGCGCCGAATTCGCCCAATCGGTTGGCGAGAACTCGGTCCACGGGTCGGATGCGCCGGAAACCGCGGCCGAGGAAATCGCCTATTTCTTCGCCGGGATCGAACTGGTCGGCTAAGCTGCCCTGCCCGGATTGCGAAGGCCCCGCCGGGTGTGCGGGGCCTTTTGCGTTGACAAGGGGGGGCTGCCCCCGCGCCTGCCCGTCTTGGTTGCCTCTACCCCAAGGGATTTCGACAAGACCGCCTGCGCGCGCGCGTTCCGCATTTACCATTGCGGCACTTCCTGACAGATTGTCCTGATGTTTCAGAGCGT
>JAAAPG010000205.1 GCA_009908405.1 Alphaproteobacteria bacterium
AAGCTCGGACCGGGCAGGGTAGGCGGCGCAAGCTCTGCCAAGGCTGCCGAATTGTCGGGATCGGGCATATCCGCCATGGGCACGGACGGTGGCGGCGTGGTGCTTTCGGGCTGGCCAGGGGCGGTTTCATCGCCGGGCGGAAACTGTTGCGCCCCGGCTGTATCTTCGGGGCTTGGTTCCGGGCTGGAGGTCGGCATTGTCTCTGGCTGCGGTGTTGCATCAGGACGCAAGGCGCTGTCACGCTCCTGCGGTTGCTCGGTCGTGTCAGGAACGGGGTCTGCCGATGGGGTGGACACGTCTTCGCGTGGGACGGATGGCGCAGTTTCTGGCGTATCAGGCGCAGCCTGCTCCATCGGGGCCGGTCGTGGCGCTGGGGGCGCTATGACCACGCTTGCCGCAAAGCCGAGCGCGGCAAGCGCACCGCCTGAAAGAACGCCCGTCAGACCACCCAGTCTTATCATGCCATCCCTGCCACAGCCTGCTCTGCCTTAGTGTTTCCCACAAACCCCTCATCCATGCAAATGGATTGGCGCGCGGATGCTTGACCTTGGCGGTTCGGGAGGGGCATGTAGGACAAGATTTGCCCATTCGCCCCGGAAAGGCGCGCCCATGCTGCTGCTGATAGATAACTACGACAGCTTTACCTATAACCTTGTCCATTACTTTGGCGAATTGGGCGCGGATGTCGCCGTCCACCGCAACGATGCGCTGGACGTGCAGGCGGCCATGGCGCTCAACCCGTCCGCGATCGTGTTGTCGCCGGGACCATGCGACCCGGACCAAGCGGGCATTTGCCTGCCGTTGACACTGGCCGCCGCCGAAGCGCGCATCCCGCTGCTGGGGGTCTGCCTTGGGCACCAGACCATCGGGCAGGCTTTCGGCGGTCGCGTGGTGCGTGCGCCGGACATCGTTCACGGCAAGCTGGGCAACATGCACCACGCGGGGCAGGGCGTGTTCGCCGGACTGCCGTCGCCGCTGATGGCGACGCGCTATCATTCATTGGTCGTGGACCGCGACAGCCTGCCCGACTGTCTGGAAGTCACGAGCTGGCTGGAAGATGGGCTTGTCATGGGGCTGCGGCACCGCGAATTGCCCATCGAAGGGGTGCAGTTCCACCCCGAAAGCATCCGCTCGCAGCACGGTCATGCCATGCTGCGCAACTTTCTGGACCGCGCGCAGGTGGCGGCATGATGAGCGACCTCAAACCGCTGATCGCTTTGGCCGCCGAAGGCCCGCTGACCCGCGCACAGGCGGAAGCTGCGTTCAACCTGCTGTTCGACGGGCAAGCCACTCCTGCGCAAATGGGCGGTTTCCTGATGGCGCTGCGCACCCGCGGCGAGGTGGTGGATGAATACGCCGCTGCCGCCAGCGTGATGCGCGCCAAATGCCTGCCGGTGCGCGCGCCTGTGGGCGCGATGGACATTGTCGGCACCGGGGGTGACGGCAAGGGCACGCTGAACATCTCGACCGCGACGGCGTTTGTCGTGGCGGGCGCGGGCGTGCCGGTGGCCAAGCACGGCAACCGCAACCTGTCGTCCAAGTCCGGCGCGGCGGATGCGTTGGGCGCGCTGGGCATTGACGTCATGGTCGGGCCGGACGTGGTCGAAAGCGGGCTGGCGCAGGCCGGGATCGGCTTCATGATGGCGCCCATGCACCATCCCGCCATGCGCCATGTCGGCCCGGTGCGGATGGAGTTGGGCACACGCACCATTTTCAACATTCTCGGCCCGCTCACGAACCCGGCGGGGGTGAAGCGGCAGTTGACCGGCGCGTTCAGTGCCGCGCTGTTGCGCCCCATGGCCGAAACCCTGCGCGCGCTGGGGTCCGACCGCGCTTGGCTGGTGCATGGCGGCGATGGCACGGATGAGCTGTCGATCGCCGCGCCCTCGCAGGTGGTGGCGCTGGAAGATGGCGCCTTGCGCGAATTCACCGTGCACCCCGACGATGCGGGCCTGCCCCTGCACCCGTTTGACGACCTGATCGGTGGCAGCCCGGACGCGAACGCACAGGAGTTGTCGGCGCTTCTGGATGGCGACGGACGGCCCGCCTATCGCGATGCGGTGTTGCTGAACGCCGCCGCGGCCCTCGTGGTGGCGAAAAAGGCGACGACCTTGCCCGAGGGGGTCGAGATGGCGCGCGCCAGCATTGACAGCGGCGCCGCCATGGGGGCGGTTCGGGCGCTGGCCCGCATCAGCCCCGCCAAGACCTGACACGAAGGGACCGACATGGCCGATATCCTTGACAAGATCAAAGCCTACAAGCTGGAAGAGATCGCCCATCGCCGTGCGGTGCGCCCGACCTCTCAGGTCGAAGCGGCGGCCAAAGCCGCCAGCCCGCCGCGCGGGTTCGAAGCCGCGCTGCGCCGCGCGCAGGCCACGGGCTACGGGCTGATCGCGGAGATCAAGAAGGCCAGCCCGTCCAAGGGCCTGATCCGGCCAGATTTCGACCCGCCCGCTTTGGCGACAGCCTATGCCATGGGGGGCGCGACCTGCCTGAGCGTGTTGACCGACACGCCCAGCTTTCAGGGCGCCGATGACTTCCTTGTGCAAGCCCGCGCGGCCTGCGACCTGCCCGCCCTGCGCAAGGATTTCCTGTATGACACCTACCAGGTGGCCGAGGCCCGCGCGCTGAATGCCGATTGCATCCTGATCATCATGGCCTCGGTCAGCGACGCGCAGGCCGCGGAGCTGGAAGACGCGGCGTTCCACTGGGGCATGGATGTTCTGATCGAAGTGCATGACGCGGACGAACTGGAGCGCGCCTTGCGCCTGAAATCACCGCTTCTGGGCATCAACAATCGCAACCTGCAAACCTTCGAGGTGACGCTGGACACCACCCGCGCGCTGGCCCCCATGGTGCCCGATGACCGCCTGCTGGTCTGTGAAAGCGGGCTGTTCACCCCCGCCGATCTGGCCGAAATGGCCCGCACCGGCGCGCGCAGCTTCCTGATTGGCGAAAGCCTGATGCGGCAAGACGACGTGGCAGGCGCCACGCGCGACCTGCTGGCCAACCCTGTCATGGCAGAGGCGTGACATGGCCGACCTGACCCATTTCGACGCCGAGGGCCACGCGCATATGGTCGATGTCTCTGACAAGGCCACGACCGCGCGCGTGGCCGTGGCCACCTCCGCCGTGCAGATGCTGCCCGACACGCTGGCGCTTGTGACAGAGCAGCGCGCCAAGAAGGGCGACGTTCTGGGCGTGGCGCGTCTGGCCGGGATAATGGGCGCCAAGCGCTGCGCGGACCTGATCCCGCTGTGCCACCCGCTGCCCATCAGCAAGGTCACGGTCGACCTGGAAGTGGACGAAACCCTGCCCGGCATCCGCATTCGCGCCGAAGTGCGCACCACCGGCCAGACGGGCGTCGAGATGGAGGCCCTGACGGCGGCCACCGTCGCGGCGCTGACCGTCTACGACATGTTGAAAGCGGCGGAAAAAACCATGCGGATCATCGACACGCACGTGGTGCTGAAAGACGGCGGCAAATCCGGCCGGTACGAGGCGGGCGCATGATCTCTGTCGAAGAAGCGCTTGCGCAGGTTTTCGCCCTGACCGCGCCATTGCCCACCGAAGCCGTGCCATTGGCGCAGGCCGCGGGCCGCGTGCTGCGCGCGCCGGTGCGGGCCGGGCGCGACCAGCCGCCCTTTGCCGCGTCCGCCATGGATGGCTATGCCGTGGCCGGACCGGTCGCCGCCGGGCAAAGCTACCGCGTGACCGGAGAGGCCGCGGCAGGCCACATGTTCGCGGGCCATGTCGCAGCGCAAGAGGCCGTGCGCATTTTTACCGGCGCGCCCGTGCCGCCCGGCGCGACAGAGGTCGTGATCCAGGAAGATGTCGCGCGCGACGGCGATACCATCACGCTGCGGGACAGCCTTGGGAATGGCCCCAACATCCGCCCGCAAGGGGCGGATTTCCGCGCGGGCGACCAGATCAGCGCGCCGCGCCGCTTGCGCGGGGTCGATCTGGGTCTGATCGCGTCGATGAATTGCGCCGAAGTGACAGTCACGCGCCGCCCCGATGTTGCGATCATCGCCACCGGGGATGAACTGGTCATGCCGGGCGAAGACCCGCGCGCGGACCAGATCATCGCATCGAACGCCTTCGCGCTGAAAGCCATGGCCGAAGCCGAAGGCGCAACCGCCCGCATCCTGCCAATTGCCCGCGATACCGAAGCCAGCCTGCGCACGGTGTTCGACCTTGCTAAAGGCGCGGATATGATCGTCACCATCGGCGGTGCCTCTGTGGGCGATCACGATCTTGTCGGGCCGGTTGCCGATGCCATGGGCGCGACACGCGCGTTCTACAAGGTCGCGCTGCGCCCTGGAAAACCGCTGATGGCCGGGCGCCTGGGCAGTGCGATGCTTCTGGGCCTGCCGGGCAACCCGGTGTCATCCATCGTCTGCGGGCACCTGTTCTTGCGGCCTGCACTGCGCGCCATGCTGGGGTTGGGGCACCACCCGTTGCCGACATCCAGCGCCGCGCTGGGCTGTGACCTGCCCGCGAACGGCCCACGCGCGCATTACATGCGCGCCAAGCTTGGCCCCGGCGGGACAATTACGCCGGTCAGCAGCCAGGACAGCGCGCTCCTGTCGCTGCTGGCGCAAGCAAGCGCGCTATTGGTGCGTCCGCCCCATGACGGGCCACGCAAGGCGGGTGAACAAATGCGGTATATCGCGCTTGACCTGTAAGCAGAACAGAGTTAGAACATAATGTCAGGTGGGCCCATTTGAAAGGCGGCGCAATGCTGACACGCAAGCAGATCGAACTTCTGAAGCTGATCCATGACCGGATGGAAAAGGAAGGGGTCGCGCCGTCATTCGACGAAATGAAGGATGCGCTTGATCTGCGGTCGAAATCGGGCATTCACCGGT
>JAAAPG010000197.1 GCA_009908405.1 Alphaproteobacteria bacterium
GAGACCGCGCAGAACAGGTTCATCTGGGTTTCCTTGCCGCCAAAGCCCCCGCCCATGCGGCGCACGTTCATCACCACGGCATTGAAGGGCACGCCCAGCGCATGGGCGACCATGTGCTGCGCCTCTGACGGGTGCTGGGTCGAGGCGAAGACGGTCATCTCGTCATCCTCGCCCGGAATGGCGAGCGCGATCTGCCCTTCCAGGTACATATGGTCCTGACCGCCCACGCGCATCCGGCCCTGAATGCGGTGCGGGGCATCAGCCAGCGCGCTTTTCGCGTCGCCGCGCGCCAGCGTCAGCGGCGTGGTCACGTCCGGGTAACCTGCGGCCTCGGCGGCGTCGATGTCGGTCGCAGGATCGGCGCGGTCATAGCTGACCTTGGCCAAGGCGCAGGCCCGCCGCGCCAGATCGCGCGACTCTGCCACCACCGCGAACAAAGGCTGGCCGTGGAACTGCACATCGCGCGAAAAGATCGGCTCGTCATTCAACCCGGTGGGCGAGATGTCGTTGCGTCCGGGAATATCCGTGTCCGTCAGCACCGCCACCACCCCCGGCGCGGCGCGCACGGCGGACAGGTCGAGCGCGGTCACCCGCCCCTTCGCCACCGTGGCGGTGCCGATATAGGCATGCAGGCAGCCCATGGGTTCGGTGATGTCATCGGTATACTCGGCCCGCCCCGTCACATGTTTGAGCGCGGAGTCGTGGATGACGCTGTCATGCGCCGCGCCGGTGATGCGGTCTGAATCCTTCATGTCACATCCTCCAACGCCGCCGCTTCGCCCGAGTGTTCCAGCCAGAAGCGAGTCAGCAGGTTTTGCGCCGCGCGCATGCGATATTCGGCGCTGGCGCGCATGTCCGACAAAGGTGTGAAATCCTGCGGCAGGGCCTTGGCGGCTTTTTGCAGCGTGTCCAGCGTGAAGGGCTGCCCGGTCAGCGCCGCCTCTGTTTGGGCCGCGCGTTTGGGCGTCGCGGCCATGCCGCCAAAGGCCAGCTTTGCCCCGGTAATGGTGCCCCCCTCCACGGTCAGGGCCATGCCAAGCGCGACGGCTGAAATATCCTCGTCCCGCCGTTTGGACAGCTTATAGGCTGCGTGCAGCGTGCCGGGGGCGGGTTTGGGCAGGATGATGGTTTCGACAAATTCACCCACCGCGCGGTCCTGTTTGCCGTAATCCAGGAAAAACTCTTCCAGCGGCATCTCACGCCGCGTGGACCCTTTGCGCAGCACCAGCCGCGCGCCCAAGGCGACGAAGGGCGGCGGTGTGTCCCCGATGGGAGAGCCATTGGCGATATTGCCGCCCAGCGTGCCCATGGCGCGCACCTGCCAGCCGGCGATCCGGTCCCAGTATCGGGCCATATGCGGGAAATGCGCCAGCAGCGGCGCGCGGGCGTCCTCGTAACTGACCAACGCGCCGACATGCAGGGCATCCTCGGTTTCCGTAACCGCGCGCAACCCGTCCAGATGGCCTATGAATACCGCAACCGGCAGATCGCGCAGGAATTTCGTGACCCACAACCCGACATCGGTCGCGCCTGCAACGATGCGCGCGTCGGGGTGCTGATCCAGCACATCCGCCAGATCATCGACATCGGCGGGCAGGATCGCGCGGCTTTGGCCGTTGCTCACCTCGACCCGGTCGCCATCGGCCCATTCGGCCAGACGCGCGGCCACTTGCGCGCGTTCCTCCATCAGCGGATCGGACGTGCCGTGCGCGCCCATGGCAAGCGCCGCCCGGAGGATGGGCGCGTAGCCCGTGCAGCGGCACAGGTTGCCTTGCAGCGCGCGCTCGACCTCGCGCTCCGACGGGGTGGGGTTTTCCATCCACAACGCATAAAGCGCCATGATGAATCCGGGGGTACAGAACCCGCATTGGCTGCCATGATGGTCCACCATCGCGCGTTGCACGGGGTGCAGCCCCCCATCCGCCCCGCGCAAGTGTTCAACAGTGACCACATGGCAGCCATCGCAAGACGCGAGGAACCGGATGCAGGCATTGACCGGCTGGTATCGCAAGCCGTCCGGGCCAAGGCGCCCGACAAGCACGGTGCAGGCGCCGCAATCGCCCTCGGCGCAGCCCTCTTTCGTGCCGCGCAGGCGGGCATTCAGGCGCAAATGATCCAGCAGCGTGTCGGTCGCGCCCACGCCACGCAGCGTGACCTCTCGGTCGTTCAGCAGAAAGCGGATATGGTCGCGGGCCACGGTGCGTCCTTTGCCGTTAGGAAACTGTCATGCGTAAGAGATAGCCTGCGCCAAAGCGGCATTCCATGCAAGCGGGCGCAGGGTTAAGCTGTTATCGGGAAAATTTGCGAGTTTGCGCAGCAACCGCGCAATCATGACCGGCAAAGGGGTCGCAATGCCACGATTTGCAGAGGTTTTCGGCGCGTTCCTGCGGCTTGGGCTGACCTCTTTCGGGGGGCCTGTCGCGCATATCGGCTATTTCCGCGACGAATTCGTGACGCGCCGCAAGTGGCTGAGCGACGGGGAATACGCTGAATTGGTCGCGCTGTGCCAGTTCCTGCCCGGCCCGGCCTCCAGCCAGGTCGGGTTCGCGCTGGGGCTGATGCGCGCGGGTTGGCCGGGGGCGTTGGCGGCGTTTGTCGGGTTTACCTTGCCCTCGGCGGTTATCATGCTGGCCGTGGCGCTGGGCGCAGGGCTGGCCGGGCTGACCGGCGTGATCGCGGCGCTGAAGCTGGTGGCGGTCGCCGTGGTGGCGCAAGCGGTGCTGGGCATGGCGCGCACGCTCTGCCCGGACGGGCCGCGCGCCACGATTGCCGTGGGCGCGGTGCTGGCCCTGGGGCTGCTGGCGGGGCCATGGGTCATGATTGCGGTTATCGTGGCGGGCGCGCTGACCGGGGCGGCCTTGCGGCTGGACGCGGGCGCGGGGCAGGGTGGCCTGCATATTCCCGTCGCGCGGCCGGTGGCGATTGCGGCCCTGGTTCTGTTCGCGCTGGGCCTTGTGGGATTGCCGTTCCTGGCGGGTCAGGGCGCGGGCTTTGCCTTGGCCGACAGCATGTTCCGTGCGGGCGCGCTGGTGTTCGGTGGCGGGCATGTGGTGCTGCCGCTGTTGCAGGCCGAACTGGTCGCGACCGGCGCGGTCGGTGACAGTGCTTTTCTGGCGGGCTATGCGGCGGCGCAGGCCATTCCCGGCCCGCTTTTCACCTTTGCGACATATCTGGGCGGCTTGGGCGGCCCGGCTGCCGCGTTGGTCGCGACCCTGGCGATTTTCGCGCCGGGTTTCCTGTTGTTGGTGGGTGTTCTGCCCTTCTGGCAAGCCTTGCGCGGCGCGCACGTGGTGCGCGCGGGCATGGCGGGCGCGAACGCGGCGGTGGTCGGCATATTGGGCGCGGCGCTGTATGACCCGGTGTTTGCCAGCGCGGTGGGCGACCTTTGGCAATTCGGCTTTGCGCTGGCATGTTTCATAGCCCTGCAAACGTGGCGCATGCCTGTCTGGGCGGTGGTGCTGGGCGCGGGGCTGGCCGGTGCGGCAGGACTGGCCATGTAAAAAGCCCTGCCGCGAGGGGCAGGGCTTTCGGGAATTCCGGTGCGGCGAAGATCAGTTCTTCGCGTAGAATTCGACCACCAGGTTCGGTTCCATCTGCACCGCGTATGGCACATCGGCCAAGGACGGGGTGCGGGTGAAGGTCGCGGTCAGTTTGGAATGGTCGGCTTCCATGTAGTCGGGAACGTCACGTTCGGCCAAGCCCACCGATTCCAACACGATAGCAAGCTGCTTCGACTTGTCGCGAATCGCGATCACGTCGCCTTCTTTCACGCGGTAGCTGGGGATGTTCACGCGGGTGCCGTTCACGGTGATATGGCCGTGGTTCACGAACTGGCGTGCGGCGAACACGGTCGGCACGAACTTGGCACGATAGATCACGGCGTCCAAGCGGCGCTCCAGCAGGCCGATCAGGTTTTCACCGGTGTCGCCCTTGATGCGTTCGGCTTCGGCATAGATGCGGCGGAACTGCTTTTCGGTCAGGTCGCCGTAATAGCCCTTCAGCTTCTGCTTGGCGCGCAGCTGAATGCCGAAATCGCTCAGCTTGGTCTTGCGGCGCTGGCCGTGCTGGCCGGGGCCGTATTCGCGGCGATTGACGGGGCTCTTGGCGCGGCCCCAGATGTTCTCGCCCATGCGGCGGTCGATTTTATACTTGGCAGAGGTGCGTTTGGTCACCGTCTGATCTCCTTCTGAACGTGCCCCGTGGGGGCGATGAAGGGCGTTGTCCTTTCCCGCGCCGCGGGCGACAGGCGTTCCCTTGCGGGAGCCACCAACACCAATTGATATGCACGGCCAGACGCCGCGCTGGTGGGCAGTAGGCGCTTGGGCTGCGGCTGTCAATGCTCTTGCGGCTAAACGATGGTGATGTAGTCTTCCAGCCGGTTGATATTGGTCATGTTCGCGATCGTGACGATGTCACCATTGCCGAAATCCAGCACAATGTCGCCGCCGGAGACCGTGCCGTAATTGTCCAGAACTTGCGCCGCATCCATGCCGCCGCCCCAGAGGTCGGCGTCCAACTCCAGCCGGTCGTTCTGGGAAAACCTGAAATCCCGAATTGTCAGAGTGTCATCGCGATCCCGAAACACGAAGGTATCTGCGCCCCGCCCGCCGAACACCGTGTCATCACCGCGTCCGCCGACAACCCTGTCGTCGCCGGACCCGCCGAGTAGCCGGTCGTCGCCGCCACCACCGCGCAATGTATCATTGCCCTGTCCCCCGCGCAGAGTGTCTGCGCCGCCGTTCCCGAACAGGCTGTCGTCGCCACCACCGCCCCAGATGCGGTCATTGCCACCGCCACCTTTTACGAGATCGTTTCCCTTGCCTCCGAACAGGCTGTCATTG
>JAAAPG010000280.1 GCA_009908405.1 Alphaproteobacteria bacterium
CATGCGCGCGGAATAGCCCAGCACCAGCCCGGCCAGCAGCACCAGCGCGTAGGACCGCGCGGTCAAGGCTTGCGCAGCTGCGCCGGGATTGGCGCGCAGTCGCATCACGGCAAACGCCCCAAGCAACAGCCCGATATTGGTCAGAGAGGTCACATCGGTCAGGATCGACGCGCCCAAGCGTTCAGCATTGCCGGGGTTTGCCCAAAAGCCGCTCGCCGCGACCTCGACCCCCCCGGCCTGCGCGATCTTGGCGCCCCACAGGCCCAGCCCGTAGACAATGCCCCAGGGCTGGCCCGCGACCACCAGATTGGCCAGCGCCAGCGCCGCGATCAGCCCGGCGGCCCACCACAGCCGCGCGGGCGGCAGGCGTTTGCCCGGTGCCGCGCGCCAGATGACCAGCGCGGCCAGCGCGGCCAGCCCGGCCAGCGTCACGATCAGCCCGCCTTGCGCGCCGAAACTGCCTTGCAGCGACAACACCGGCAGGCTGGCCAGGCCGGTCCACCAGCCCAGGTGCAAGCTGCCCGCGAAACTGCCGCCGATGAAGCCGACAAGCGCGATCAGCCCGACCAGGTTGCCGCTGCCCGCATTGATGAGCGTGCCCGACCCGCAGCCCATGACAAGTTGCATCGCCGCGCCAAAGACGAAGGCACCCAGGATCATGCCCAAGCCCACCGGCGCATGCGCCGGGGACAATTCGCCGCCATATGCTGCCAGCAGCGGAAAGGCGACCGACGCCACCAACCCGATCGCGAGGAATTGCGCGACCAACCCGCGCCCGTCGCGGTCGGTCACGATCATCCGCCACGGCCCGGCAAAGCCGAAACGCAACCCTTCCAGCACCAGCCCGAAGCCGATGCCGATGGCCATCAGCAGCCCGGCGCGCGGGCCGGCCAAGACAAAGGTAAACAGCAGCGCGGCGGCAAGAAGCAGCGCAACGAATAGGCGGCGGGGCAGCATGGTCGGCCTTTCAAACGAGTGCCCGGCGGAGCATCTTGCGGGCCGGGGCGATGTTGCATTCATGGCGGGATGCCGCGGATCAGAACAGGTCCGTCACCCAGCGTTTGGTCGACAGCCACAGATACGCCACGCGGCTTGGTTCGTTGTCGAGCGCGTGACCGTGGATGGTGTATTCCGCCATGCTTTCGGCATAAAGCCGGGTATTGGGCACCTCTGCCAGTTCGCTGAGCGCGAACCAGTTCAGCGCCGCCCAATGCCCGGTATTGCAGAAGGACACGGTCACGGGCGCGTCTTGCAGCCCCTGTTCGGCGGCGATCTCGCGGGCGCGATCCGGGCCGACCATCTGCCCGTCGTCGAAGAATTGCGCGAATTGCAGGTTCTCGGCACTGCGAATGGTGCCGGGACGGGCGATGGACCAAGTCGTGCCTTCGAAAAAGCCCTGCGGACGGCTGTCGACCAGCCGCGCATCGCCGCTTTCGACCAGCGCGACGACCTCGGATGTGGGGATATACCAGTCATCGCGCCATTCTGCGTAGAAGTCGGATTCGGTCGGCGTAACCTTGCCCTTGGCGGTGGGCAGACCCGCCTTGGCCCAGGCCTGGTAGCCGCCATTCAGCAGCGCCAGGTCCTGCACGCCGAGCGATTTCAACGTCCAGTACACCCGCGCGGCGGCGCCCATGTCGCTGGGGCTGGCGCCGTCATGCACGATCACGGTGGGGGTGTCTTCGGTCACGCCAATGCGCACGGCTTCCGATTCGTATTCCAGTTCGGGCTTCAGCGCGCCCGGATTGGTCGGCCCCGCGCGCCATTCGGCATAGGGCGAAAATACCGCGCCGGGGATGTGCCCGGCCTCGAAATCGCCGGTCACGCGGATGATATGGATGTCCTCGCCCCGGTCCAGCAGGGCCGACAGCTCGGATGGGGCGAGCAGCGGCTGCCAGCCTTCGGGTGCGGCCGTGGCCAGTGCGGGCAGGGCGGTCAGTGTCAGGGTCAAAGCGGTCTTGCGCAGCATGTCAAAGCCTCCGGGGTCGGTGTGGATCGGGGCAGCGCGCCCCGGTCTTGCTATGCGATACGCGCCAGCTAAGCGCAGCGTTACAGCCGCACAAGGTCACTGGCCGCGTGGCAAGGGCTTCGGGCGCGACGGATGTTTCGGTCGCTGGCGGGTTGGCGAAACACCTGTTTCGCGCGACCCGCCGCGCGCGAACGACGTTACCGACCGGGCCTGCGGTATGGTATCGTGACCTTATTCATCGCAACGCGGTTACAGCATGGTGTCGCGCCGTCTGGCCTGCTTGCCCAGCCGCGATTCGCGCCATGCGATCAGAAGCCCCGCGGCAATGACCAGCCCCGCGCCGGTCAGCATGTGTGGGGTCGGCACCTCGTCGAACAGCACGAAGCCCAGCGCGGTGGCGAAGATGAGCTGCGCATACCAGAAGGGGGCCAGCGCCGAGGCATCGGCATAGCGGTAGCTGGCGGTCATCATCAACTGGCCGACCCCGCCCAGCAGGCCAGAGGCGACCAGCAAGAGCGCCACGTCGCGCGTGGGCCAGACCCAGCCGAAAGGCGCGGTCAGCAGCCCCATCAGGCTGGCGGTCAGCGCGAAGTAGAACACGATGGCGGGCGTGCTTTCGCGTTCGACCATCCGGCGCAGCAGGATCTTGACCAAGGCCGCCGCCGTGGCGGACCCAAGGGCGGCCAGTGCGCCGATGCGGCCCACGCTGTCGGCCCCGTCCCCCATGCCCAGCCGGGGCCAGACCACGATCATCACCCCGGCAAAGCCGATTGCGACCGCGCCCCAGCGCACCAGCCGGACGCGTTCGCCAAGGATGACCACGGCAAAGACCAGCGTGACCATGGGCGCGGCAAAGCCGATGGTGGTGACTTCGGGCAAGGGCAGCAGCGACAGCGCCACGAAGTTCAGCGACAGCGCCACCGTGCCAAGCGCGCCGCGCAGCAGGTGCATCCGGGGCCGCGCCATGCGCAGCCCGTCCGACAGCGGGCCTTGCGCCGCGATCCAGCCCAATATCAGCGGCAGCGAAAACGCCGCGCGCGCGAACACGGCCTGCCCGGTGGGCACCTCGGCGGTCGCGGCCTTGACGCAGGCGGCCATGCAGACCAGCACGAACAGCGCGCAGATATTCAGCGCGATGCCGGTCAGGGGTTTTGCCGTGTGGCCGCGGATCAGCATGGGACGCCTTTGGGTGGTTCACATGTGCAATAGGCTGGGCAAGGGCGGAATGCAATTCCGCCGCCGTGGCATTCGGGCACCTTGCCATTCGGGCGCACGGCTTCTAGCCATGGCGTCGGACGCCACGGGGGCCATCATGACCGAAACACCGCTCGACCACGCCCATGCCGCGACAGAGGCCGCGCCGGATGATATTCCAACCCGGCTGCGCTACTACGCGCGGCTGACAGAGGGCGAGCTGTTCCTGCTGCTGGAACGCGAGGCGACGGGCGACCAGTTGGACCCCAAGGTGTTCGACCTGGAAGATGGCCCCATCGTGCTGGCCTTCGACCGCGAGGACCGCCTGACCGAATTCACCGGCCTGGCCGCGCCTTATGCGGCGCTGCCGGGCCGTGCGGTGGTCGAAATGCTGGCGGGCAGCAATATGGGGCTGGGGCTGAACCTCGGGGTGGCGCCCTCGGCCCGCGTGTTCCCGCCGGAAATACTGACATGGCTGGCAGAGACATTGTCCGAACGGCCAGAGGAACTGGAAAACCGCGTCACCGCCTTTCACGCCCCGCGCGGCTTGCCCGAAGCGGTCCTGACCGCGCTGGATGCGCGATTGGCGCGGATGGAGGGATTGGCGGCCTTGGCCTACCTTGTGGGCACGGACTACGAGGGCGGGCAAAAGGGGTTCATGCTGGCCTTTGTCGACGCCGCACCGGGCGCGGAAAGCGCGCTGGCGCGGGCGGTGCAGGGGGCGCTGGGCTTTTCGGGGGTCGATGCGGGGCAGTTGGATGTCACCTTCCTGGCCGCGGATGACACCCGCGCGGCGGAGCTGGCACGCGTGGGGCTGCGCTTCGATCTGCCGCAACCGGCCAAACCCACGGAATCAAAAGCGCCGGGGCTGGACCCGGACGCGCCGCCGCGTTTGAAATAGCGGCGTAACGGTTCGGCACAGGGCAGCGAAGAGACTGGCATGAGCGACACAGGTTCCCTTCTTGACCGCATTGGCCAGGCGCTTGGCCGCTGGCTGGAGCGTGACCGCCCGGAGTTCGAGCCGCGCGCGGCGATCGACCCCGATACGCTGCTGCGCAACCTGCGCCGGGGCGATGTGCTGCTGGTCGAGGGGCGGGCCAAGATCTCGACCGCGATCAAGTACCTGACGCAAAGCACATGGTCGCACGCCGCGCTCTACGTGGGCGACAGCCTGCCGGGGCAGGGGCCGCACATGCTGATAGAGGCGACCTTGCAAAACGGGGTCCATGCCGTGCCGCTGTCGAAATACGAGCGCGCGAATATCCGTATCTGCCGCGCCGTCGGGCTGTCAGAGGCCGAACGCGAGGCGGTTGCGCAATTCATGATCGACCGCATCGGGTATGCGTATGACCTGCGCAATATCATCGACCTTGCGCGCTACCTGTTCCCGACACCGCCCATCCCGATCCGCTTGCGCCGCCGGATGCTGGCGCTGGGCTCGGGCGACCCGACGCGGGCGATCTGCTCGTCACTGGTCGCGCAGGCGTTCCAGTCGGTGCGCTACCCGATCCTGCCCGACATCCGCCGTTCGCGCGCGCACGGGTCCGACTATTCCCGGCGCGAGATATTCCACATCCGCCACCATTCGCTGTTCGTGCCGCGCGATTTCGACCTGTCGCCGTATTTCGAGATCGTGAAACCCTCCATCCGCAACGGGTTCGACCACGGGC
>JAAAPG010000202.1 GCA_009908405.1 Alphaproteobacteria bacterium
TTGTTCCTGCTCGCAGGCATGGCGCCCGGCGCAGTGCCGATTTTGTCGGGTGCATTGGCGCTGCTGCTTGTGCCGAAAATTGCCGCGCTCATTCATGTCAGGCAGCGCACGAAGCGCCGCGCGCGCCGGCGCGTGTTCCTGCGCTCTGCCAGTGTGGAACTGGTGCTCAGCACGGTGCTGTCCCCGCTTGTCATGGTGCGCCAGACCATGTCGGTCGCGTCTGTTCTGCTTGGGCGGGATTGCGGATGGAAACGCCCGGCCAGGCACACGCTGCCCGACCTGCCGGTCGGGCTGACAGAGGCCATGGTCGGCCTGACCCTTGTCGCCGTTGCTCTTTTGTGGGGCGACACCGCGTGGCAAGCCCTGTGGCTGATACTGGTCTCTGGACCACTTCTGGCCGCGCCCTGGCTGGTGCCATGGCTGAACGCACCGGTTCGCACGACATGAAACGGCGCAGTTTCCTGACGGCGGCGCTTGCCAGTGCAGCCCTGCCCGCAGCCGCGCAGCAGACACGCCCGATAGATTTTCGTGAGACAGCCCGCGCGCTTGCCAGGGTGCCGCACCGTGACCCGGCAATGGACTTGCCGCGCCCCTTCGACGCGCTGACATATGACAGCTACCGCGCGATCCGGCCTGCGCCGGGCGGTGCCGCCGACCTGACGCTTGGCCCGGCCTTGCGCGCCGACCTGTTCCCACCCGGCTTTTACTTTCAGGATGCCGTGCGGGTCGAAGTTGAAACGGATGACGGGTTTCGCGAACTGCCCTTCAGCCCCGCGCTTTTTTCCTATTCGGATCGCTATTTTGACGCCGCACCGGACCTGGCCGACAGCGAGATCGCCCAAATGGGGTTTTCCGGCGCGCGGCTTCGAAGCGCGTTTCGATCCGCGGACAGGTTCGACGAATTCATGGCAGTTCAGGGCGCAAGCTACTTTCGCGCCGCATCGGTCGCCACGGTCTACGGGCTGTCCGCGCGCGCGCTGGCGCTTGGGACGGGCGCGCAAACGCCAGAGGAATTCCCGGTCTTCACCCGGCTGCGCCTGTCCCGACAGAGAGGCGCCGCAGCCCGCATCGATGCGCTGATCGAAAGTCCGTCGCTGACCGGCGCGGCCACCCTTCGGACCACACCGGGCGAGCCCACTGTGACAGAGGTAGACGTCACCATCTTCCCCCGGAAAACGCTTGCGAATATCGGGATCGCGCCCCTGACATCGATGTATCTGAAAGGGCCGCTGCGGGCAGCGGTCGCGGATGATTTCCGCCCGGCGGTTCACGACAGCGATGTCCTGAAGATCCTGAACGGCGCAGGCGAAACGCTGGTGCGCCCGGTGACCAACCCGGCCAACCTGCAAAGTTCGGCCTTTCAGGATATGGCCCCTCGCGGGTTCGGGTTGCTGCAAACTCCGCGCTCTTTTGCCGATTTCGAAGACCCCGAAGCCGTGTATCACCGGCGTCCGTCGGCTTGGGTGGAACCGAAGGGCGATTGGGGCAAGGGACGCGTCATCCTGGTGGAAATACCGACCGATACAGAGTTCATGGACAATATCGTCGCCTTCTGGCGCCCGGAGCTGCCGCTGGATGCGGGTGGCGAATACAGCTTCGCCTACCGTGTTCTGTGGGGACGCGCCCCTGCGCCCACCGGACCATTTGAACTGCAGGTGGCCCAAACCCGGTCCGGCAAGGTGCACGATCAACCGGGACAGCTACAGTATATCGTCGATTTCACGGGTGCAGTGACCGAGCCCGTGACGCTTGATCTGACGGCCAGCGCCGGGACCGTGACCGGGGCCACCGCCTACCCCATCGCAGCACGCGGTCACTTGCGGGTCGGGTTTCGCTTTGCCCCCGAAAACGCGGATGTCGCGGAATTACGGCTGGTCCTGCGGGGTCGGGGCGGACGGGCGCTGTCCGATGTCTGGCTGCATCGCTGGACACCGGCGCGCGACGGCGGCCCCTGACGCGCGGGAACCGGGGCGCGCGGCCTGTCGGATCAGCGGACCGCGCAACCCGAAAATGGCAAGGCACGGTCTTCGCCGCGCGGCACTGGTGGCGTCGGTGGCGTGGACGCGCCCGCCCGTCAGGTTCCAGATCAGCCATGTATCGACCGTGCCGAAAGCCAGTGCCCCGCGCTTGGCGCGGTCGCGTGCAATTTCCACGGTATCCAGGTTGTATTTCAGCTTGGTGCCCGAGAAATACGGGGCCGCCAGAAGAGAGATGGTCCTGCGGTTTCGACCGGACAGCCGCCCAGTCAAGGTGGATCAGGTTTTTCCCGCCAGGCTGCCATGTTCATGGAATTCGTTTTGCTGACATGGACCGCGTCGGGGGACAATGTTCCATGCACCGTATCGGGGGTGATATAGAGCATATCCGCTCATAGCGCGACCATGCCCTTGTAAAATAGGGGAGTATCACCTGCAGCCGAACCATGCGCCCGCGTCACTCGCACCGTGAGCGATGCGTTTCGGCGCAGCCCCAAGCCGCACACGCCCCGCGCCGATAGACGCAGGGCGTGTTGTTCTTACGTTTCGTCGGTCAGTTTCTTGTCTTCGCGCATCTCGAACCACATGGCGTTCAGGACGGCGAACATGGCGGCCAGCGGCAGGCCCAGTATCCATGCAAAATACCACATTGTCGGTTCCTTTCAGTAAGCGTTCTTGTTGGCGGTCATCTCGTCTTCATCCACCTTGCCCCATAGCACCTTGTAGACCCACGCGGTGTACATCAGGATCAGCGGCATGAAGATGGCCGTGCAGACCAGCATGATGAACAGGGTCAGGTGCGACGAGGACGCGTCCCACACCGTCAGTGACGATTTCGGGTCGATCGACGAGGGCATGATGAAGGGAAACATCGTCAGCCCGACCGAGGAGATGACCCCGGTGATGCCAAGCTTCGACCACAGCAGCGCCGAGACCTCGCCCCCGCGGGCCAGACCGCGCACGGCCAAGGCCATGCCGACAAAGCCCATGATCGGCGCGATCATCGCCCAGGGGCGCGCGTTATAAGCGTTCAACCATGACCCTTGGCGCACCACGTCGGACATCAGCGGGTTCGACGGGCCATCGGTCACGACCTCGCCCACCATCTGGAAGCCGGTGATGCCATAGGCCAGCCATACACCCGCCAGCGCATAGCCCGCGATCGCCACGCCCCCGGCCCAGACGCCGATCTTGCGCGCGCGGGTCAACGTGTCGGACGGTTCGACCTTCACGGCCAGCCATGTCGCGCCATGCGCCACCAGCATCGCCAGCGACACCACGCCCGCCAGCAGCGCGAACGGGTGCAGAAGCTGGAAGAAGGTGCCCTCGTAGAGCGAGAACAGGTTGTCGGTCAGGCGGAACGGCGCGCCCAGCAGCACGTTGCCCACGGCCACGCCGAACAGCAGCGCCGGCACCGCGCCGCCGATGAACAGCGCCCAGTCCCAGCCGCTGCGCCAGCGCGCCGAAGGCCGCTTGGAGCGATACTTGAACCCCACGGGGCGCAGGATGAGCGCGGCCAGAACCGCGAACATCGCCAGGTAGAACCCCGAGAAGCTGACCGCGTAAAGCGGCGGCCAGGCGGCAAAAATCGCGCCGCCGCCCAGGATGAACCAGACCTGGTTGCCTTCCCAGACCGGGCCGACGGTGTTGATGACCACCCGGCGCTCGGTGTCGGATTTCGCCACGAAGGGCAGCAATGCGCCCACGCCCATGTCGAACCCGTCGGTCAGCGCGAAGCCGATCAGCAGCACGCCCAGCAGCAACCACCAGATCAGGCGCAGGGTTTCATAGTCCAAAAGTTGGTGAAGGATCATCAGATTTACTCCGCAGGTGTGCCAAGGGGCACATTGCCGTCATGGGTGCGCAGCCGGTGGGCATGGCGCGCCATGGCGATTTCGGTTTCCTCGACGTCCTGCTCGGGTCCCTTGCGGATGTATTTCAGCATCAAGGACATCTCGACCACCAGCAGCACCGTGTAGAAGGCCACGAAGCCGGTAAGTGTGAGGGCAACGGAGGTCATCGACAGGTGGCTGACCGACATGGCCGTGGGCAAAATGCCGTCCACCGTCCAGGGTTGGCGTCCGAACTCGGCCACGAACCAGCCCATTTCCGCGGCGATCCACGGGGTCGGGATGGCAGCGACAGCGCCCCACAGCGCCCAGCGCGGATAGTCGCGGCTGCCGAAATTGCTGCGGATGAAGAAGAACAGCATCACCCCGATGAACGCGAAGCCCAGCGCCACCATGATGCGGAACGCCCAGAACAGCGGCCAGACGGTGGGCACGGTGTCATCGGCGGCCTGCACGATCTGCGCGTCGGTCGCGTTGCGCGGGTCATCGGTGTATTTCAGCAGCAGGAAGGCATAGCCAAGGTCGGCGCCATGCGCCTCGAACCTGTCAAGCACGGGCTGCGGCGTGTCCTCGCGTTCCTCGCGGATGGTCATCAGCGCGTCATAAGCGACGATGCCGTTGCGGATGCGGTCTTGCGATTCCTGCACCAGGTCGTTGATGCCCGGAATTTCCGTGGTCAGCGACCGCGTGGCGATCAGGCCCATCGCGTAGGGGATGTGGATGGCGTAGTGGTTTTCACGCGCTTCCTGGTCGGGCAGGCCGACAAGGGTGAAATCTGCCGGGGCCTCGTGCGTTTCCCACATGCCTTCCATCGCGGCGAGCTTCATGCGCTGCGTGTGCGTGGCGCTGTAGCCGGATTCGTCGCCCAGCAGCACGACCGACAGGGCGGCAGCCAGACCGAAGCTGGACGCCACGGCAAT
>JAAAPG010000145.1 GCA_009908405.1 Alphaproteobacteria bacterium
CTACATGGCGCTTGGCGTGCCCCTTGGGGTTTGGTTGCTGAAGGCGAGTTTTGATGCGATCCCCCAAGCCTTGGAAGAGGCCGCAGCGATAGACGGCTGTTCGCGCGCGCAGATCCTGTTTTTCGTGACCTTGCCGCTCGCGGCCCCCGGCATGGCATCGGCGTTCGTGCTGAACATGCTGATGGGGTGGTCGCAGTTTCTGGTGCCCTTCATCCTGCTGACGCGGGATGAGCTGCAGCCCATCTCTGTGGCGATTTTCAATTTCGCCGGATCGACCAGCGCCTCGACCACGCAGCTTTTGGCCGCGGCTTGCCTTGTCACGATCGTGCCCGCGATCCTGGCCTTCTTGGCGCTGCAACGGTTGATCGTGCGCGCCATTACCGCGGGGGCGGTCAAGGGCTAGTCGCACCGCTGCTGAACGTGGTCAGAAACCGATCGCGAAACGCGTCCATCCGCCAGGTCCGGGCGTTTTTGTCCGGGACCAGCCCGTCGGGCCAGCCCCATGCCGCGAAACGGTCCACCAAGGCGGGCGGGCCCACGATATGCACGGGAACCGTGAAGCTATCATTCTGCGAGACGAATCGCGCGGGCTGATGGTCGCCCAGGATCACCATCAGCGGCGCCGCCTCCGCCTGTCGACCCGCGAATTCGCCGACCGTGCGCAAGCTGTAGTCGATGGCTTGCCGAAACTGGTCGCGCACCCGGTCATGATCGCGCCAGACGACATCGGGCGGGTCCCCCGACACGGCCATGTCGTTGAAGACACGCCCATCGCCCAGCGCGTCCCAATCCAGAAGGGTCGGCACCGGCGTCCACGGCGCATGGGACGAGATCAGGGCGATCTGCGCGAAGACCGGCGCGCGATCCTTGGCCGCGTCACCGCGCAGCACGAGCCGTTCCAGCGCGGACAAGGTGAATTGATCGGGCATTGTCACCCAATTGAACGCAAGCCCCCGATAGCCAAGCTGCGCTGCCGGCAGGACCCGGTCGAAGCCCATGAAATTGGCCTCTGGCCAGTCCATCGTGATCGCGGGCATGACCGCACTGGTCCGAAACCCCGCGTCCTGCGCCAGGTGGAACAGCGATTTGCGACCACTCGCAAGGGCGGCACCATAGGTTTTCTGATCCGGAATCCATAGCCCCTGCGCAAGCGTGGCATGGCTGAGCCAGCTTTGCCCGCCGATCATCGGGGCTTCCAGCCAGCCGGACCGCAGGCCCAACCCTTTGGCGCTCAGCTCCGCCTCCATCCGTTGCAGGGTCTCCAGGTGCGTTGGACGGTAGCGCGGGTTGGTCAGGCTGGATGACCCGTAGCTTTCGACATAGATCACCAACACGTCACGGTCACCGATCTGGTCAAGCAGGGGCGCCGTCTCCGCGAACGGATCGGTCGCCGCGGCTGCCCGAAAAGCCCGCAGCCCTGCGACAGTCTCCTGCACCATGGCGACACGTTCGACCCCGACGCGCGCGGTAAACGCGGCCCCCGGCGGGTCGAACGGCAACTGCCAGTGCCGCATTGAATGACCCACTTCGGCGGCCGCGAATAGCGCAAAGGGAACGGTCGCGGCAGACACCCAAAGCGGCAGCGGCACAGGCAGGGATATCCTGGCAAACCTGCCTGTCGCCCACCAAAGGCTATATGCCAACAGGCCAATCGCACCCACAAGGGCAATAACCGCGACCACCGCCATGACGGTACCCAGAACGCCCGACCCAAGGTGCCATGCCGCGATCACCAGATGCCAATCGACAACCGGGTTGAAGCCGCGATTATAGGCGAGGAAAGTCAGGAAATCGGCCAGCTTCAACAGCGTGATGGCGACAAGGCCCAGGCACAGCAGCACCCGCACAACGACTGTCGCGCCGCCCTTGGGTGGCAAGGCAAGCAGCACCAGCACAATCACCGGCCATTCCAGCGGAACCACCGACAGCGCCCAAAGCGACAGCGCCGCCGGGTGATTTGGGGCAATCAGCACCACATACAGGAGAACGGCCGCCAGGCAGAGCGACACGACCTGGCGCGCGCGTCCAGTTGGCACATGCCCTCTGACGGTCATGACGCCCGACAGGAATACAAATGGATGATATCACGCAGGAAGGACACAACCAGCGCAAGGGCCGCTGTTGCGCTTGCCAGGAGCATCAGACCGTCCGGGATAATCGGAACCAAAAAGCCAATGAGAACCCCGATCTGCAGAACACAGACCACCTTTCGACTGAACAACTCTGGCAGGTTACCTGTCAGCCAGCGCCACCGCTTCCCGGCCAATCCGAACGCATAGTAAGGCAGCCCCAGCGCAAAGACCCAGATCCCCGCTTGGCCCGAACTGTAAGCAACCGCCGACAACAAAAGCGCGAAAGCGGCGTCCACTTCCGTATCGAAACGCGCCCCGAACTGCGACTCCAGCCCGGCGCGTCTGGCAGACCATCCGTCCACCCCGTCAAGCAGAAGGCACAACGCGGCAATTGCGAATGCAAGCCAGAGCGACGCATCATCAGGCGCCGTCCAGACCAGGGGCGTCAGACCCGCCACGAGGGCGAGCCGCGCAAACGTGATAAGGTTGCACAAACCCAAGTCGCCATGCGGATAGCTGCGCCGCAGGCCATGGGCCACGATGGCACTTCCGATCGCGAATGGCAGCAGGGCGAGCGCGATACGCGGCCCATCATCGAACAGGCTGGACACACACAGAACCAGCGCCGCCCCGGCGACGCCCGCGATACCCAGATCGCCGTAAAGCCCGGGTTGGCGCTTTCCCACCACCTCGGACGCATGATACGTCTTTATCTGCGTCACCAATTGTTTCATTCTGGCCGACTTAGCCGGTCGTTATGCAAGTTCAAGCCGATGCCATTTGATATGCGGTCGAAGTGACCTATGCTCCGTAATCCAAAGGACATGAATATGGCGTCGATGCATCATAGCACTCCCAAGGGTTACGGCACAGCGTCGCGGTGGTTGCACTGGATCACGGCGCTTGTCGTCCTGGCGACTGTGCCCGCCGGTGTTGTCATGACGGGCGAAAACCTGTCGCGCGCCATGCAGAACAACTTGTTCATTTTCCACAAGAACGTCGGTGTCGTGATCCTGTTGCTGGTCATCCTGCGGCTTGGGGTGCGGGTCTTCAGCTCGGCTGCACCGCTGCCCGACCATATCCCGGCATGGCAGAAACGGGCGGCCGGGGTGAGCCATGCCGCCTTGTACACTCTGCTGCTTGTCATGGCGATTTCCGGATATGTCAGGGTCAGGGCGGGCGGTTTCCCGATAGAGGCGTTGGATGCCATCGGTGTTCCGCCCCTCGTGCCACGGTCCGACACGGTGGCAGACACAGCCAAGGCCATTCACAGTTACGCGCGCTTTGTCCTGATCGCGTTTATCGCGTTGCATGTCGGCGCGGCGCTTCAACATGGGCTTGTGAAACGCGACGGCGTGTTCGGGCGCATCTGGCCGCCGAACGCCCCCAGATGACGAAGCATATCCGCACAGGCGCCTGCGCGCGCCCATCCGCCACGCCGGTCGGCATTGCGTCAGGTCAATCAGAATTCGGGCTGTTCGCGGCCTTGACACTCGGCCTTGGCCTGCCCTTGATCTTGGCGCTTGCCGCGGTGCTGGCACCGCTTGAGGCGCTCGATATCCTGTTGGTCGCGCTCTTCGCGCTCAACACGCTTTGGGTCGCGGCGGCGGCGGCAACCGCGCTTTTGGGGCTGCGCGCGCTCGACAGGCCATCGGAGCTTGACGATGCGCCACCGGGGTGGCGGCCCGGTCGACGCACGGCGGTCTTGTTCCTCGTGTGCGGCGAAGACCCCGGCGCGATCGCCACGCGGATCGCGGCGCTGGATGCGGACCTGCGCAAAACCAATACGCGTGACATGACCGAACTCTGGCTGCTGTCCGATACGCCCGATGCAAAAGCCCGTGACGAAATCGGCACCATCGACCCGCTGGTTGCTTCGGGTGTCCTGAAATACCGCCGCCGTCGCCGCAACCTGCGGCGCAAGCCCGGCAATATCGCCGATTGGATCGCAGAGTGCGGTACCGGGTTCGAGTCGATGCTCGTCATGGATGCGGACAGCGTGGTGACGGCGCGGCGGCTGACAGCCTTGCGCTACCGGATGGAGCGCGCTCCGCAACTGGGCCTTTTGCAAAGCGGAATTGCGCTGCGCCCCGCATCGACCCGTTTCGCAAGCCTGCTGCGTCTATCGGCGCGACTGACAGGGCCGGTGTTCACGCGCGGTCTGGGCGCGTGGTCCGGCATGATCGGAAACTACTGGGGGCATAATGCTCTGATCCGCGTTCAAGCCTTCAGGGACGTGATGCACCTGCCGGCGCTCAGCGGCCCCGCACCTTATGGCGGGGACTACCTGAGCCATGATTTCATCGAGGCCGCGCTGCTGGCGCAAAAGGGTTGGCATGTGCAGATCGCCCCGGACACGCATGGCAGCTCTGAAATCGCGCCCGACAGCTTGGGTGCGTTCCACACCAGGGACCGTCGTTGGTGCCAGGGCAACCTGCAACACCTGCGGCCGCTTTTTTCGCGCGGACTGAAACCGGCAAGCCGCGTTCACCTTGCCTGCGGGGTTCAAAGCTACCTGTCATCGCCGATCTGGCTGACATTGCTGCTGTTGTTCCTGCTCGCAGGCATGGCGCCCGGCGCAGTGCCGATTTTGTCGGGTGCATTGGCGCTGCTGCTTGTGCCGAAAATTGCCGCGCTCATTCATGTCAGGCAGCGCACGAAGCGCCGCAC
>JAAAPG010000023.1 GCA_009908405.1 Alphaproteobacteria bacterium
GGCACGCGCACCGCGAGCATCGGCTTTAGCAGCGGTTGCGCGTAGCGGCGCAGGTCGAGCGCTTCGTGAACGCCCACGGACGCCTCTCCATCGATGACCGTTTCGACCGCCGCGCGGGTGTAAAACGGCGCGTCCAGCATGGGCAGAACCTGACGGGGTGTGACGCCCGCATCCGCCCGCGTCTCGCGCCGCACGGCCCAGAGGCTGCGCTTGAAGCGCGCGCGGGGCGGGGCGGTGACATGCTCCATCCGGCCATCGCGGTGGAAATGCAGCGCGGTCGATTGTTCCGACCCGTCGCGCAGCACCGCGTCATAAAAACAGGTGGCGCCATGGGCGCGCGGGTAGCGGCCCCATGTCCAGTAGTTGAAATCATCCTCCAGCGCGGCTGACCCGAAATTGGCGTCGAAATAGCCGTGGCCCTGCCATTTATGGCCGGGCGAGAGGTCCACCTCGATCCGCGCAATCGGCGCGAAAGGTTGCCAATGATGCGCGCCATCGGGGGTCAGGGCGTGGGTCTGCCCGAACAGCGCTTCGGGGTGCAGCGTGATCGTGCCGCGCACGCGGCTGACCAAGGGCAGGGAGGAGATTTCATTGACCTCGATCACCAGGCGGTCGCCCGCCCACCGCATCGACGATGGCCCGACCTCGAACACGTCTTCGGACTGGCGCAGGGCGGCGCGGCCCCGGTCGGTCATGGTAAAGCGGCCCTTGGGGCCGTAGGTCGCCACGTTGATGCAGCAATGGTTCTGCGGGTCGCGCCGCCCCGACCATTTGTACCATGGCGAGAAAACCGAGCCTATGAACCCGATGACCGAGACGGCGCGGGTGCCGCAATCGCTGATGCCGTCGATATACCACCACGCGTAGCCGTTGGGGCCGACCTGGCGCGTGAAATCCGGTCGCTGAGCAGGGCGCGCGCCGCGTGCCCCCCCGAGATCAGCGCCATCGGCACGCCCGCCCCCGGATGCACGCCCCCCCCGGCCAGATACAGGCCCTTCACCTTCGTGCGCGCCGTCGGCCGCAGGAAGGTCGCGGCGGCACCGTTCGGCGATAGCCCGTACAGAGCCCCCTGGCTGTGCGGGAACAGCGCCGCGAATTGCGTCGGCGTGGTCAGGCTGTCCGGGCCGGGGCGCGGGGTCAGATGCAGGCCGAACCGCGCCAAGCGGTCGAAGGGATGGGTTTGACATGCTGGGTCTTTCTGGGATGTGCCCGGTCCGGTTGCGGGCGCGTTCAGGATGAATTGAAACCGTTCCGGGCCTTGCGGCGTGTCGCCCGACGCGCGGTCTTGGGCGCAGACATAGATCGTCGGGTCCGGCGGGGTGCGGCCTTGGGCAAGGGGCGCGAATTCCGACGCCGGGTCATCCGCGAAGAACAGCGTGTGATAGGCCAGCGCGTCGCGGCCAAGGCCCCTTGGCGTGACTTCGGCGGCGAAAGTCCAGACGCGCGCCGACAGGCTGCGCGGGTAGGTCTGGCGGCGCTTGGGGGCGTTGCGCGGCTGATCCAGCAGGTCGGGCAGCGCCGCCGGGTCGCCGTTGAAGATGATCTGCCGCGCGGCTGTGCGGGTGCCATCGGCAAGGGTCAGGCCCGTGGCGCGGCCCTTGTCGGTGGTAATCCGGGCCACGGGCGTGTTCAGCCGCAATGTGCCGCCCAAGCGTTCGAACACTGCCGCCAAAGCCTGCGCCAGCCGCGCCATGCCGCCCTGCACCGCCCAGACGCCTGCCGCCTCGGCCTGCCAGACCAGTCCCAGAACGGCTGGGGCCAGCATGGGGTTGCCGCCGACATAGGTGGCGTAGCGCCCGAATAGCTGCCGCAAGCGCGGGTCCGACAGGCGCGCGTGCAACATCGCGTCCAGCGACCGGCCCGGCACCAGCCATGGCAGGGTTGCGGGGGCCGAAAGGGCCGCGCGGCCAGAGGCCAGCACGCGCGGGCGCGGCGCGCGCATGATGGGCGCGTCAAAGGCATGGAACAGCGCGCGGGTTTCGGCGCTGAAGCGGGCGAAGTCGCGCGCGGCTTGCGGCCCCAGCGCGTCGCGGATCGCGGCCTCGTTGTTGCCCGCGTCATGCGTCAGGTCCAGCCGCGTGCCATCGGCCCAGAAATGCCGCGCCAGAACGGGCAGGGGGGTAAGGGTGACGTGGTCCTCTGTCGCTGTGTCCGCGCTGGCGAACAGGTCATCCAGCACATCGCGCAGGGTCAGCACGGTTGGCCCGGCATCGACCGGGCCTGCATCCGACAGGACCGTGCGCATCTTGCCGCCGGGCCAGCCATGGCTGTCATAGATCGTCACGTCGCGGCCCGCGGCAGCCAGCCTTATGCCCGCGGCCAGCCCGCCCATCCCGGCGCCGATAATGGCGATGCTGTCTTCTTCTAGTCCCATGTCAGGAATTCTTGACTCTTTGCGCGAAACTGTCCAGTGTAATTTACACATACATGTCCATTTGTTCTGACATATGCAGCAAAGGGAGGTCGCCATGGACCTGAGCCACCGAATCGACCGCGCCATGAGTGCCGCGATTTCCCGCGCCCAAGGGGCCAGCCAGCCAGAGGGTGCCGTGCCGGGGCGTCTGGCGGCGGCGCTGCATTACGCGGTCACGCCCGGTGGTGCGCGCATCCGTCCCACGATCTGCCTGTCGGTCGCCAAGGCCTGCGGCGATGACCGCCCCGCGCTGGCCGATTCGGCGGCGATCGCGTTGGAACTGATCCACTGCGCCAGCCTTGTGCATGACGATTTGCCCGCTTTCGACAATGCCGATTTCCGGCGCGGCAAGCCGACGGTGCATCTGGCGTTCTCCGAACCCTTGGCGGTGCTGACCGGCGACAGCCTGATTATCGCGGCGTTTGACGAGCTTGGCCGGGCCGATGACCGCGACGCCGCGCGCGCGCTGAAACTGGTGCGCTTGCTGGCGCGCCACACGGGCATGCCCCACGGCATTTGTGCCGGGCAGGGTTGGGAAAGCGAATCCACGGTCGATTTGCGCGCCTATCACATGTCGAAAACCGCCGCTTTGTTCGTCGCCGCCACCCAGATGGGCGCTTTGGCCGCGGGACAAGATCCAGAGCCGTGGGAAGAACTGGGCGCCCGCATCGGCGAGGCGTTCCAGGTGGCCGACGACCTGCGCGATTCCTTGTATGACGAAGCCGCGCTCGGCAAGCCCGTGGGCCAAGACGCGGCCAATGCCCGCCCCTCTGCGGTCGAGGAACTGGGCGTGCAAGGCGCCATCAAGCATTTGCAGGACATCCTGTCGGGGGCGATCGCGTCGATCCCCTCTTGCCCCGGCGAAGGGCAACTGGCGCAGCTTGTCCGGCTTTATGCCGAACGCATGACCCCCGTCGCGCCGGCCCGCGTTTGATGGGGCGGGTGTAAGCCATGGCCGACATGCCCGCCCCCGAACAGCCCTTCCGCCCGGTGGGGCTGGTCAACCGGCTGGCGGCATCGCCCCGGTTTCAGGCGTTTTGCGCGCGGGTGCCGGGGTTGCGCGGCATTGCCCGCAATGAAGGCGCGGCGCTGTTCGACCTGATGCAAGGCTTCGTGCAAAGCCAGATGCTGACCGCGCTGGTGGAATTGCGCGTGCTGCATATGCTGGCCGACGGGCCCGCCACGCTGGACGCGCTGGCGCTGCGCGCGCAGGTGCCGCAAGGCCGCATGGCGATCCTGGCGCAAGCGGGGGCAGGCATGGGGCTGATGACCCGCCGGGGTGCGAAGTACCGGCTGTCGCGGCGCGGCGCGGCCTTTCTGGGCGTGCCGGGGCTGGCCGACATGGTGCGGCATCATTCGGTTTTGTATAACGATCTGGCCGACCCGGTCGCCTTTATCCGGGGCGACACCGACCCCGACCTTGCGCGGTTTTGGCCCTATGTGTTCGGTGCCTCCGGCCCGATGGACCCGGATGTAACCGCCCGTTATTCGCGCCTGATGACCGACAGCCAGGGCATCGTCGCGCAAGACGCGCTGCGCATGGTCGATCTGCGCGGCGTCACCCAGCTTCTGGATATCGGCGGCGGCACGGGCGCGTTTCTGCGCGCGGTGCGGGACCGCTACCCCGACCTGTCGCTGGCGCTGTTCGACCTGCCCGACGTGGTCGCGCAAGCCGCGCTGCCCGCCGATGTGGCGCGCCATGGCGGGTCGTTCCGCGCCGATCCGCTGCCCAAGGGGGCCGATGCGATCAGCCTTGTCCGGGTGCTTTATGACCATGCCGATGACACGGTCGCGGCGCTTCTGGCCAAGGTTTACGCCGTCCTGCCGCCCGGCGGCCGCCTGCTGGTGATCGAACCCATGTCCGGCGGCGCGAAACCCGACCCGCAGACCGATGTGTACTTCGCGGTTTACACATTGGCCATGCAAACCGGTCGCACGCGGTCCGCTGCCGAAATCGGCGCGATGCTGGCAAAAGCCGGGTTTACCCATGTTTCCAAGCCGAAAGCCGCCCGGACCTATGTCACAGGGGTGGTCGAGGCGCGCAAACCGGCCTTGCCCAAAGATTGGGCAAAATAACTGTCAATACAGATTGACAGTTAAAGTTGTATCAGTAAGATTACAGGTGGGGATCGAGTCACGTCAGTGTGACGCCCCTTGAAAGACGAACGAGGACGACACGTGCAAACCGAAGCCATCATCCTGTCCGCCCCGCGCCAGCTTTCGCTGGGTCGGGTCGAATTGACGGCACCCGGCCCGCAAGACCTGGTCATCCGTGTCGATCATTCGGGCGTGTCCACCGGCACCGAAAAACTG